>JAQVWW010000271.1 GCA_028709505.1 Eubacteriales bacterium | reverse complement strand
GCCACATATACGCTGGATAACGTGGACGCCAGCGGCCAGATCGTGGCGGTGTTCGGCCCGGTGGAATCCCAGCCGGCAACGGCTGCACGGACAGGCGGCATACCGCCGGCGCTGTGGTGGGGCATGGGCGGCGGCGCGGCGGTGCTGGCGGCGCTGACGCTGTTTTTGCTGCTGCGTAAGCGGTAAAAGCGCGCCTATCGGCATATATGTGCAGAAAGCGGCAGGGGAAGAATATTCCCGTGCCGCTTTCGCTTTAACTAAGAGGCGGCGCCCGCGCGGCAAAGAATAGATAAGCATGCCCGATGGATAGAAAGCAGGCCGGCCCTATGAACCGCGGCTTTGGGTTTTTCATGGCCGCCGTGTTTATACCGGCATTTGTGCCCGGTCTGTTCAAGAAATTTTGCGCATACGTGACAGGATGCGTAGCATCAATAAGCAAACCGGTGAAAGAAGAAAAACCACAACAAAACGCGGCCATGGAACCCCATAGCCGCCGGGCTGTGAAAAAATCTCTTCGGTTTGGGTTTTGCGGTATCAAGCAGCTTCTTCTCGCCAGGCGCTGGGCGGACACGGGCTGTCGTTATGGTCGGCCCGGCCGTATCTGGCTTTAAGGACGCGTCATAAAAGCCAAGGGCTTGTCATAAAAGGCCGGGAAGGCTCTTTTGACAAGCTGACGGCCATGGAACTCCATGGCCGCTGTGTTTGCGCATTTTAATACCGCTTGGTGCCCAATTTCTGAAACAGATCGCTGTAAATGGCGTCGCGATCCAGCGTCCAGGCCTCGCGCATGAAGTGGCGGGCGTCGTCAAAGGACAGCCGGCAGTCGTCCTGCAGATAAGGCGCGTGGTAGAGGTTGGTCGGCACCCACTGCGGGTTGACCAGATACGCGATGACGGCCACATCCCAGATGACCTTGGAGCGCACCGTCGTAATTTCCTGATGCGTCAGCGTGTAGGCGTCTACAATTTCGGTCAGATACTGGCCCAGGCCGCCGGCGTCGCCCAGATAGTGGTCCAGCTCCTGCACCGACGTGGCCAGATGGGTGACCACGCCCTGGCAGGGCAGCACCACCAGCGGCACGCCGCTGTCAAACAGCACGCGCGAGGCGTGAACGTCCTGATACAGGTTAAACTCCCGGCTGTGGGGCCAGTAGCGGGCGTTGCCGCCCAGCCAGACGACGACGATTTTATCAAGAATGGCCGGGCAGGCCACGATGGCCGACGACACGTTGACCGGGCAGCCAATGGCCGCCACATAAAGCGGGTCGTCGTCGGGACGGGCCAGCGCCCGGGCGATGAGGTCGTCCATGGCCGGGCTGGCGACGGGCTTGTCGGCGGCGCTCATGAAAGACTGGGAGCCGCGAAACACCTGCGGCGGGTTTTCACAGTTTTCAAGCAGCGAAAGGATGTGCAAGATCTCCTGATAGCTGCGCTCCATGCCGTCGGCCGGCGATGTGGAGCGGTCGTTGAGATACGGCGCGGCATAGACGGCCTGCAGGTTCAGGTTGGGCGAAAGCGCCGCGTAGGCCAGCGCGAACTGATCGTCCACCTCGTTGTACGTATCGGTATCCAGCACCATATCGATGGTGCGCCCCTGGGGCGGCTCCAGCCGCTTGAGCATGGTAATGTGATTCAACATAGCAACCTCCCGGCAATTGTGGCATAGATAAGTGTTTTAGCAGCTATATTCTACCATAGGCGGTCAGTTTTTTGCCAGCGCCGGCAGCCTTTTATTACACAATGCACTATACATCACGCCCGGGCATGGTATAATAGCCTCATCCGTAAAAGCGGTCGCGTAGGGCGGGGGGCGTGTCCAAAGGCCATGCCCTTTATGCTGGTGGTCACGCGGCGCGACGCCGCATAGGTTCGGGGGTGTGCTTTTTGGAGGAGCGCTGCGCAAGGCAGATAAACCGAAAATTCTACGGGAAGTTTTTTCACTTTGGGCGCTGGCTGGCGCGAAGAGTGGTGCCCAGGATGCGCGTGGAGGGTTGGGAGAACGTCAACGGCTCGCCGGCCATTTTTGTCGGGCGCCATATGGATATGTACGGGCCGGTGACCATCATGGCCTGGGCGTCCATACCGCGGCTGCGCGCGTGGGTGCTCTACAAATTCATGGATAAGCAGACCTGCTATCATCATTACGCTACCTATACGATGATGAAGCGGCGGGGATATCCCGCCCTTTGGAGCAAGATACTGGCCCGCATCCTGTCGTGGCTGGTGCCGCCGCTTTGCCGCTCGCTGCGCGCGATTCCCGTCTACCGCGGCTCCAAGGACATCATCCGCACGATGAAGCAGAGCGTGGAGGCGCTGGAGCAGGGTGACAGCATCCTGGTGATGCCCGAGATAGATTATGTGGACCGCGACGACGCCGTGGGCGAGCTGTACGCCGGCTTTATCCAGCTGGGTCGGCTTTATTGCGCCAAGACGCGCTGCAAAAGCATTGCGTTTGTGCCGGTGTACAGCGACATGCAGCGCAGCGCCGTGTGCATCCGCCAGCCTGTGGTCTTTCATGCCGACCAGCCCTTTCAGCAGGAGCGCATCCGCGTGATGGAGCAGCTCAAGCATGGGCTAAGCGGCGCGCAATAGAAGGGAACTTACCGATGCAACGACAGAGTAAATTTAACCTCGTATCCGCCGGATGGATGCTGCTGCTATGGCTGGTCTGGTATCAGTGCGTCATGGGGCTGGTGGGGACGCTGCCGCTATTGGGCCTTGATTTAACACAGCCGACGCCCTATTATTTGCTGACCGGCATCAGCGAACTGCTGCTGCTGTTGCCGGTGGTCGTCTACATGTGGGTATATGGTATCGCGCCGCGCCGGATGATTGGCGGCCCCTGGCGGGGTAAGCAGGTGGCGCTGGGCGCGGCGGTGGGCATTTGCATTTTACCGGCCACGCTGTTTGTGGGTACCTTCTGGGCGGCGCTGCTAAAATGGCTGGGCGGCGGGCAGATGGAGGTACAGATGCCGCTGCCGGCCAACGTATGGGAGCTGCTGCTGGCCATGGCTTGCCTGGGCATCACCGCCGCGGCGGTGGAGGAGCCGCTGTTTCGCGGCATCCTGCAGCGGGGGCTGGCGGCGCGGTTGCGCAAATGGCCGGCGCTGGTGCTGACGGCGCTGCTGTTTGCACTGTGCCACTTTCAGCAT
>JAQVWW010000270.1 GCA_028709505.1 Eubacteriales bacterium | reverse complement strand
CGCTGGTTACCCGGTATCGCAACTGCCATCAAAAAAAGGCCGGGCAAATGATGTAATATCATAGCTGCGAGGTGGTTTTTTGTATTCGTGGTACGATATCGTGCAAATCATGAAACGCTGGATTGACGAGAGCATTGAGGAGCCGCCCACGCTGGCCCAAATGGCCCGCAACCTGGGGTATTCGTATTGCTATGCCGCTAAAAAGTTTCATGAAGTGGAGGGCATATCGTTTCGGGAGTATGTCTCGGGCCGAAAAATGCGCAGGGCGGCCGACGACCTGTACCGGACGTCCGAACGGGTGATGGACGTCGCCATCCGGTATGGATACTCGTCGCAAGAGGCCTTTACCAGGGCGTTTGTCCAAGCCTTCGGCATTGGCCCGGCGGCCTATCGAAGGCTGCAAAAACCCACCGCTGCCGCCGAAAAAAGCGCGCTGCTGGGCGGCTGCGGGCGGACAGTACCGCAACAACGCGATGGAGGGAACCCTATGAAGCTTTATGTAAAGCAGATGTATGACTGGAACTGTTATGCGTACTTTGCCGAGGACGTGCAAGAGCAATACTGGGATTACTTTACCGGCGAGCTGTGGTGGCAGCTGGGAGACGGCTTTATCAAGCAGTTTGACAACGTAAAAGACTTTGAGTACTGTGCAAAAAATTTCACCCAATACGGCCAGACAGCCATTAGCCAGCAGCTGAAGCTGCAACCGGCCCCATGGCAAAAAGCGTTGGATTTGTTCATAGACGAAATCAATAAGCTGGATGTGCGCTGGTATGTGCACGGCAGTACCGCGATGGCGCTGTGGGGACTGGACGTATCGCCCAGGGATGTCAACATCATCCTGCCCAACGCTTCAGACTTCGATACGGTTAGAAACCATTTTTATAAGATGGCCATAAAACCCATCCAACGCTGCGATAATTGGCTGATGAGCGCGCTGGGCGACATCTTTTTGGAAGCCGTCGTGACGCTGGCCTTTCATAACAAAGAGCTGGAACCATACGACATGGGCCGGTTGGCAAAGGTCGCTCACCGCGGCGGCGAAGTGTATGTGTCCAGCTTGGAAATGTTAAGGCAGGACAACTGCAACCTCAACCGCCCCGAGCGCGTACGGCTTATTCAAGAGAAGATTGCGCAAATAGGCGGGACATAGCATCGCTTTCTCTCTATACGAAAAAAATGGAGCGATGGGGCGTTTCCTCATCGCTTGATTTGTCTGCGCATTCTATCGGGGGGCTGCAGCACCTTAGGGTTGTTGGAAAGGCTCCGCGTAGAAAGGAAGCCGGACAAACCGCACCACAGGGGCGTCCGGGAGACTCCGCCCGTACCGGGAACAGAAGGTTTGGCCGACGCCCAGTAAGGCGGCGATACGCTCTTGGCGTGTATACCGATTGGCTCTTAGACCCCAGCCTTGGGAAAACGTCTGATGCCCCTATAACGCTTTGTATCCCTTTTGCAAGGCGGCGATACGCCTATCGAATCTGTATTTTTTGAATTGCCGATAACCCGCCGCCGCTATTCGGGCGTGTTCTGCCGCATGTGATTTTTGATGGCGTCGAAGCTCTCGGCACTGATGACGTGCTCCATGCGGCAGGCGTCCTGCGCGGCAACGGCGCGCGTAACGCCCAGCCGCACCAGCAGGTCGGACAGCAGCGTGTGCCGTTCGAAAATGGTTTCGGCGATGGCGCGCCCTGTGGGGGTCAGCGTAATATAGCCGTCGCCATCCATTTCGATATAATCGTTTTCGCGCAGCTTTTTCATAGCCACGCTGACGCTGGATTTTTTATAGTCCAGCTCGCCGGCCACGTCGATAGAGCGAACCTGCGCGTGTTTTTTACTCAAAATCAGGATGGTTTCCAGGTACATTTGGGCAGATTCCTGCATTTTCAACGGTGTCATCTCCCTTTTTATGGTTCTATAGGATAAGTTATCCTTAGCATACCACATTTTTAAAAAGAAACGCGCCGGCATGTAAATATTCGGCAAAAACCATATTGACAGCGGGGTTAGAATATGCTAACCTTACGTTGGTTAGGGGAACCTAACCGATTTCAAAGACCAATGGTTAGCATATTCTAACTCATGCGCATAGGAGGAATCATGATGCCCTTAACGATAGCGATACCCGGGGAAGAGAATTTGATTAAGCGGGTGGGCGGCAAGCCTGAGACCAGGCAGTTCTTGGAGAATCTGGGCTTCGTGGTGGGCGGCGCGGTCACCGTTATCGCGGCGATAGGCGGCAATGTCATCGTCAACGTAAAAGATTCGCGCATCGCCGTCAGCCGGGAAATGGCAAACAAAATTATGGTATAAGCGATTGGGAAAGGAGCACACAACCATGCAGACACTCAAAGATGTTCCGTGCGGGCAGACGGTCACCGTTAGCAAAGTGAACGGCGAGGGGGCCATTAAGCGCAGGATTATGGACATGGGGATTACCAAAGGCACGGAGATTTTTGTGCGCAAAGTGGCGCCGCTGGGCGACCCGATGGAGGTCACCGTACGCGGGTACGAGCTTTCTCTGCGCAAGGCCGACGCCGAAATGATTACGGTGCAATAAAGCGGGGCAGTGCCCCGTGCTTTTTGGCAATTCGGTTAGTCCGGACTAACCAAGTGCCAGATGCAAAGCAGGATTAGAAGAGTTCTATTAGGAGGAGCAGACAATGGCAATCAAAATAGCGCTGGCGGGCAACCCCAATAGCGGCAAAACCACTCTCTTTAACGCGCTGACCGGCTCCAACCAGTTCGTCGGCAACTGGCCGGGCGTTACGGTGGAGAAGAAGGAAGGGCGGCTAAAGAACCAAAAAGACGTCATTATTATGGATCTGCCGGGTATTTACTCCCTTTCTCCTTACACGCTGGAGGAAGTGGTGGCGCGTAATTATCTCATTGGCGAGCGCCCCGACGCCATCTTAAACATCGTGGACGGCACGAACCTGGAACGTAACCTGTACTTGACCACACAGCTTACCGAACTGGGCATCCCTGTGGTGGTGGCGGTCAACATGATGGACGTGGTGGCTAAGACCGGCGATAAAATCCATATCGATAGGCTGTCGCTGGAGCTGGGCTGCCCGGTTATTGAAATTTCGGCGCTCAAAGGCACCGGCATAACAAAGGCGGCCGAAACAGCCGTGGAGTTGGCTCGAGCCCGCA
>JAQVWW010000269.1 GCA_028709505.1 Eubacteriales bacterium | reverse complement strand
GCTCTTCCGATCTAGCAGATATTTCTGGCCACCTGCGACGCCCAAAGTAAGCTGAGCATCTATCCAAAGCAGGAGGGTAAGATGACCCGGGATATGTTTGAATAACGCGCAACCGCTATGCGGTTGCGCGCTGCTATGCAGCGCAAAGCGCCGCTGCTTGTGCGAATACGCAGAATTTGCATCAGCAACTCTGCGACAATACTATCTCCTGACGCAACCTTTGCCCGCCCGCCCCGCACCTGCGCCACAACAGTATCTGCCGGCCTCAACTCCACCAATCTTACCCCTCTCCCAAAATAATCATTGACACGCCCCGCGGAATATGATATCTTAATAAAAATATTCTTCGGGAGCCTTCTGTTATGTATCCTGCTTACGCAGCCTCCATCATCGCCATTATGAGCCTCGTACTACTAGTAGTACGAGTTTTTGGCATGGATCGGATGGTATGTGGCTGTAGAGCAGTAAAGGGGTAAACTCCCGTATCTGAAGCAAGGCAAGTCCTGCAGCGCATCGCACTGCAGGACTTATTTTTTTCAAGAGGAGATTGCACGACCGCATTCCGCAGCCCGGTTAGGCGTGCTAAGCGTACTGTGGCGTCTGCGGGCAGCCTCCGGCACAGAGCCGGTTGTTATCACCCAGCGAAAGGATGGAGAGAAGATGAAATTAACGGGAGCCGGCGTTATCGTCGAAGTGTTGGCCGAACAGGGTGTGGACGCCGTGTTCGGATATCCCGGCGGCGCCGTACTGAACCTGTATGATGAGCTTTACCGCAACAGCCATCGTATTACCCACTATATCACGTGCCACGAGCAGGGGGCGGCCCACGCCGCAGATGGCTACGCCCGCGCCACCGGCAAGGTGGGGGTCGTGCTGGCCACGTCGGGGCCCGGCGCCACGAACCTGGTTACCGGCATCGCCAATGCCTATCTGGACAGCGTGCCGCTGGTGGCCATCACCGGCAACGTGGCCAACACGCTGCTGGGCCGGGACAGCTTCCAGGAGGTGGACATCACCGGCGTGACGATGCCCATTACCAAGCACAACTACATCGCCCGCGACAAGGACAGGCTGGCCGACATGCTGCGTGAGGCCTTCGACGTGGCCCGGTCGGGGCGGCCCGGCCCGGTACTCATCGACGTGCCCAAGGATATTCAGATGGCACAAATCGACTTTACACCGGCGCCGGCAGCCGCCTGCCACCGCTGCGGCTGTGTGCAGCAGCAGCAGCTGGACGAAGCGGTCCGGCTCATCCGGCAGGCGCAGCGGCCGTATATCTATGCCGGTGGCGGCGTCGTGGCGTCCAATGCCGCGCAGCAGCTCAAAGCGTTTGCCGGGGCCATCGATGCGCCGGTGGGCACCAGCATGATGGGCAAGTCGGCCATGCACTGGGATCAGCCGGGCTTTTTGGGCATGGTGGGCATGCACGGGCGGTTGGCCGCCAACCAGGCGCTGGCCCAGAGCGATCTGATCATCGCCGTTGGCGTGCGCTTTTCCGACCGGGCCACCGGCAACAAAAAAGACTTTACCCAGGGGCACCGCGTGCTGCACATCGATATCGACCCGGCGGAGATCGGCAAGAATATTCCCGCCTATACCGGCCTTATCGGCGACGTCAAGGCGGTGCTGAGCCAGCTGCTTGACCGACTGGCGCCACAGCAACGGCCCCAATGGCACGAGCAGGTGCAGGCGCTGCGCAACCAGCCCGACAACCAGCTGAAGATGCCCACCGACCGGCTGACGCCGAGGCTTATCATCGAGACAGTCAACCGCCGCATGCCGCCCGACGGCATCGTGGCCACCGACGTGGGCCAGCACCAGATGTGGACGACGCAGTACTACCGCTTCTCGTGCCCGCGCACGTTCATCACCAGCGGCGGGCTGGGCGCCATGGGCTTTGGCATGGGCGCCGCCATCGGCGCCTGCATCGGCAGCGGCCGCAAGCGCACGGTGCTGTTTACCAGCGACGGCAGCTTCCATATGAATTTAAACGAGCTGGCCACCGCCGTCACCAACGAGCTGCCGCTGATTATTGTCGTGCTCAACAACGGCGTGCTGGGCATGGTGCGCCAATGGCAGACGCTGTTCTTTGACAAACGCTATTCCAACACGACGATGCACCGCAAGACCGACTTTGTGGCACTGGCTCACAGCTTCGGCGCGCAGGGCATCCGCGTCGCCCAAAAAGACGAGCTGGAGCCGGCTTTGACCCGGGCCATGGCGACCTCGGGTCCGGTGCTGCTGGACTGCGCCATTGATGCCGACGAGATGGTGCTGCCCATGGTACCGCCCAACGGCAGCTTCGACGATATCATTCTGCGGTAAGGAGTATAGGCATGGAAAAAGACCAATTTATCGTGTCGTTGCTAGTCAACAACTACTTTGGCGTGCTGACAAGAGTGGCTTCGCTGTTCTCGCGCCGCGGCTTTAACATCGATAGCCTGACGGTGGGTGAAACCGAAGACACGCGCTTATCGCGGATGACCATCGTCTCGCGCGGCGACGACTACGTAAAGGATCAGATTGTCAAACAATCGGAGAAGCTCGTGGACGTCAAAACGGCGCAGCTGATGGACGAAGACAGGGTGCTGGTGCGCGAACTGCTCATCATTAAAATCGGCGCCGACCGCGACCAGCGCAGCGAAATTCTCGAAGCCGTCAACGCCTTTCGCGCGTCGGTCATCGATTTCGCGCCGGCGTCGCTGTCGGTGGAGCTGACCGGCGAACCGCATAAGCTCAACGCGTTTATCGAATACGTCCGCCCCTACGGCATCATTGAGCTGTGCCGCACAGGTCCTACGGCAATCGGCCGCAGCGGCTATTGCCTGCAAAGTATGCAAAATTTATCTCAGGAGGAAGAAAACCATGGCTAAGCTGTACTACGAGAAGGATTGTAACTTTGACGCGCTCAAGGACAAGACGGTGGCGGTAATCGGCTACGGCTCCCAGGGCCACGCCCATGCGCAGAACCTGCGGGACAGCGGCGCCCACGTCGTCGTCGGCCTGTACGAAGGCTCGCCGTCGGCTCAAAAGGCGAAAAATGACGGACTAAACGTTATGTTAACGCAAGATGCCGTAAAAACCGCCGATATCGTCATGGTATTGGTCAACGACGAAAAGCAGGCGGCGCTGTATCAAAAGGACATCGCCCCGCACCTGCGCGATGGCATG
>JAQVWW010000268.1 GCA_028709505.1 Eubacteriales bacterium | reverse complement strand
TGAGGCGCAAACTTGCCGGCGTTGCCGACGGCGCGTAACATATAACCCAACAATTGTCAGTATTGTTGTAACAGAATACGCCTATGTAATAGAATACTTCCCTTTATTTTACTACCGGATGAAATTTTTAGCAACAGATGGGCGTGCGTTGCCAGCGTGCCCTATTGCGTCCTGCGCACCTGCTGGCTTTTGGGAGCAGACGGGCCTGTAAGAGCCATCGGGGGTATCGGATGTGGATATGATGAGGTTACTCGCTTGCATTTTTGAGCGTGATGGAGAACCCGCCGGCATTTATCCGCCTGAATAGCCGCCGGCGGTAACAGCTTGGGGTTGCTTTGCCGCGCTGTCGCAAGAGCGTGCAGGGGTGCTTTAAGCAGCATGGCAGGCACTGTGGTTGGGTTGGGCTGCCCTTTTCCTTTTGCCTGCCCCCGCCTTCTGCAGCGAACACACTGCGCTGGCGTGCTTGTAACAAAAAACCGAAGCCCCGTACCTACAGGGCTTCGGAACGCCGTTATACCGGCTTGCTATGGCGCTGCCCGGCCAGTTTGCTTTGCGATCCGGCCCGGCGGCCTAGTTTAGTTCCATCAGCTTAGCGGTTATGCCCTTAAGCTGGTTCAGATCGCTGACCAGTTGCTCGATTTCCTCTTTTTCGCCATAGGGCTGCAATATGATAAGCCCGTCGTTTGCGCACGCATCGGTGCTGACTTCATGCAGGCCCAAACGCGCCTTAATTCTGCAGCCGTTCTCGGTAAGCGCCTGCTGAAACTGCGCCGCGTTGCCCACCCGGTTGTCCATCCTGACACCAATCACATAGTACGTCATCGGTTCTCCTCCTTTTTTGCACTGGTATTCTATTGCTTGCCCGCGTACAGATGAGCCCGGGTAAAAGCAATTTTGCTTTGCAATATGGCGGCTGTCCGCTTGGGTGGATGTCGGCCTGCGCTGCCGTGCAACCGCCGTCCGCAACGGACCCTATAGGCCGTCAGCCTTTTGATATGGCTTGGCATTGCAGTCTTTTTGTGGCAACACCAGCCCGCGATGAATCCGATTATTGCCGCCATAAAAGATGGGCTGGCCTATGCCTTCTTTTTGGTGTTCTTCGGAATTTTCAAGAACGCAGTTAAAATCAGCGCAATCACGCACGCGCCCGCCGCAAGGATAAAGGAATAGGTATAGGCGCCTGTGGCGGCAAGCCTGTTGGACAGCAGCGGGAACACCAGCGCCGATACGCCAAACCCAATCATGACACAGCCATAGTTAAGGCCGATATGCTTGGTGCCGAACAGATCGGCAGCCGTCGCCGCATACACGCTGGCCGAACCGCCAAAACAAAACGCGATGGTGACGACACAGACTAAAAACATGCTGTCCCGGGCAGATATCATGCCCAGCGCCGCCACAAACGTGACGATGGCGATGGTGACGATACCGGCTTTCCTGCCGGCGTAATCAGAAAACCACGATGTAAGCAACCGTCCGCTGGCGCTGGCTATGCCGGTGAGCATCACGCCCAAGGCCGCCGCGTTTTCGGTTAGGCCGCGCTCGACGCCCAACGATATGAACAATGGGTTTAGGATAAAATATGCCGGCAGCAGGAAGAACATCGACAGCGCAAGCAGATAAAACTGCTTGGTTTTGAGCATTTCCGCCGTCGTATACTGCTTTTGCGTACTGGCGGCGGAGGCGCTCTGCTGCCCATGGGTTTCAGGGTTGGAGAGGAACAATGCGCTCACGCAGCACACCACCAAAAACAGGAACCCAAAAAACAGGAATGTAGCCGGCACACCCCAGTTTGCCAGCAAAAGCTTCGTCGTAGGCGCAAACAGCACCAGCGAAAAACCAAATGCGCTCACCATCATGCCGGTGGCAAAGCCGCGCTTGTCGGGAAACCATTTCTGCACGACAGATACCGTGGTGGTATAGATGCAGCCGACACCAAATCCGCCCACTATGCCGTAAAAAATATAGATAAGCCATGGCATGCTCGGCGGTACAAATGCACTTAAAATCATGCCCAGACCCAGTAAAACACCGCCCGACAGCGCAGCCGGCAACGGCCTGTACCGATCCTGCATACGCCCGCCAATGATGATGCCCAGCACAAACGCCGCCAGCATAACCGAAGAGGTGATCGACGCTTGCGCCGGATCCCACAACAGATGTTCGGCGACGGGCCCTCTAAATACGCTCCACATATACAGAATACCGGCGCAAAGTTGCATGATGATACCCATAGCAAGTATCAGGTATCTGTTCTTAACGGCTATCCCTATCCTCATAAACACCCCGAAATATTTTTAAACGGCTAAAACGTTATAGAACCGGTTTATTACGATGTCGTAGCAGGCTTTTTAGTTTCCTGCGGGCTGTCGGTCTCTACGACTTTTACCCATTTTCTATTATCAAAATGCTATCAGAGCTTTGCCGTCGAGTCAAGGTGCAAGGAATCGAATTCTTCCATCAGCCCCGTCAGCTTGCTTTGCTCCAACTGTTGCAACCGCAGCGTGGATAATAGAATTTTGCTGTACCATGCGGTAACCCGTCCGATTCCTGTGCAAGACCTCCTGTTTTCATAAAACGCATCACAAAAATTGACAAAGGCCTTAGAATGTGCCGGGATAAGGCATAAAACCGCCGTTTCATCCTGCCCTCACCCGGCGGCAAAATATTGAATGGGTATAAAATTTTTATTCATTCCTTTGCGGTTGGGCGTAAATCTTTTTGTCCAATCGCAAAGCAGACTTTCGCCTATACTCTCACACTTGGCTATCGTGATAGGCGATGGCTATTGCGTGGCGGCATGGTCCGTCAGCATAAGCGAATCCCCAAAAACGTTTATTTTTTGTAGATTCCTCCATCAAAACGGACGATCCCCAAAGAACATGGCCACCGCTGCTTACTTCCATTCGCAAGTTCAAAGCTTGATTGACACACTTCTGTTTATGCTTCGAGATAGGTTTTATGAAATTGGGCAGCAATTATCTGCCATCTAGGATGTTCGCTTATCTTTGGCTATCAAAACGCCATCACGGACGTGTTAGCAAGCTAAACTTGTTTGCTTAGCGTCCGTACTAAAATCAGGCACTCTTCCATTCTACCGGGACGTTTTTTGTCATCGCCTTCTCAATCGGACTCCCCTTCAGCAGGACGGCCTTCATATAATATATCCGCAG
>JAQVWW010000267.1 GCA_028709505.1 Eubacteriales bacterium | reverse complement strand
GCGCCCAAGTGCGCGACGTGCTGACGGGCTTTAAGTATATCGGCGAGCAGATTGCCTTGCTGGAAAAAGAAGGCCACGCCGAGCGCTATGTGTTCGGTTTTGAAGAGAGCTACGGCTATCTGGCCGGCACCCACGCCCGGGATAAGGATGCGGTGGTGGCCGCCATGCTCATCTGCGAGTGCGCCGCTTATCATAAGTCCCAGGGCCGTACCCTTTTGGAGGCGATGGAGAGCCTGTACCGGACCTATGGCTATCGGCTTAACTCGCTGCTATCGGTCACCTGCGAAGGGCTGGACGGCATGGCGCGCATCGGGCGCTTCATGGCCGCTCTGCGCCGGCAGGAAGACGGCTTTGCCGGGCTTGATGTGCTTCGCTTTGCCGACTATCAGGCCGGCGTCATCACCGATTGCGCTGCCGGCCAAAAGCGGCCCACCGGCCTGCCGGCGTCCGATGTTCTCAGCTTTGAGCTGGAGCAGGATTGCCAAGTCATCGCCCGGCCTTCGGGCACCGAACCGAAAATCAAGTTTTATTTCACTGCTTCGGGCGTCAAGCGCGAAGATTCTTTGGCACGCATTGCCCGGCTGCGCCAGGATGTGCAGGCCTTTGTGGATACGATAGAGTAAAAAACTTGTGATAGAGAACCGCAGGCTGCATCATCCATGATGTAGCCTGCGGTTTCTTATGGGGATAAGCTCGGCGATGCCCGGGCGGGGCAGGCCGCGGCCCGGCCGCCCCCTTGCCCTTTTGGTAAACCCCTCATCCCCGGTTAAAACGGCCGCCGCGCGGCGTGTGTGGGGAATGGCCGGCGGGATTCAAACGACGCACCGCATGGCTTGACTGATAAAGAAAGGGCGTCTTCCCTATTTTGCTTTCATAAGGCTTGCCGGTATGATATTTTACAATTTTCTTTGCGAAAACTAAAAATAAGCTTGACCATCACGTTACGTCATAGTTTATGATGGCTTTGTCAGGAGAGGAAGCCATGAAAACCGTCCGCGAAGTCAGCAAGCTGACCGGCGTCAGCCCCCGCACGTTGCATTACTACCATCAAATCGGCCTGCTGCCCCCCACGCGGATGACCGAATCCGGCTACCGCCTGTATGGCGAGGATGCGCTGGCACGGCTGCAGCAGATCCTGTTCTTAAAGGAGCTGGATTTTTCTTTGGAGGAGATCGCCGCGCTGCTGCGCCATCCCGATTACGACCGGCAGGCGCTGCTTCAGCGCCAGCAACAGCTGCTCACCCTCAAGCGCGACCGGTTAAACGGCCTTATCCGCCTGCTTGACGCCATGATGAAAGGAGAGACTACCGTGCAATTCGAGCCTTTTGACAAGAGCAAAATTGACGAAATACAGCAACAATACGCCCAGGAGGTAAAGGAGCGCTGGGGCGATACGCCGGCCTATGCCCAAAGCAGGCAAAAGGCCGCGGGCTACGGCGACGCCCAGTGGGCGGCCATTACCGCCCAAGCCAACGCCATCTTTCAAGACTTTGCGGCCCACCGGGGCGACGATCCCGCCGGCGAGGCCGTACAGGATGTGGTAGCCCGGTGGCAGGCACACATCACCCGCTACCACTACGCCTGCAGCAATGAAATACTGGGCTGCCTTGGCCAGATGTACGTGCAGGATGCGCGCTTCACCGACAACATCGACCAGTTCGGCGAAGGTACCGCGCAGCTGATGTGCGATGCCATTGCCGCCTACTGCGCCAGCAATACCCGATAGCGCCGGGCCGCCGCGCCCGGCACGAAGGATGCGTGCCCTCGGATGCGGCTACAGCGCGGTAAAAAAACAGCGCAGAGGCGCCTGTCCCCTGCGCTGGTCTTTATTTACCGATACCGCATGGTCACTTAGCCGGGGTTGCCCTGGGCCATTTTCAGCAGCGTGGCGGTGTCTTGGCCCTTTACCGTTTCGCTCAGCCTTGCCCCGGCAATGACGGGAAGCCACATGAGCACGCGCTGCTTTGCCACGTTGGCCTTGCTGCAATAGATTTCCAGATACAGCTGCGCTATCTCGGGGCGATATAGCAAATACAGCAAATAAGACCTGCAGACATCGGCCAGAGCGCTGCCGCTGCCGGCATCGACCCAATCGATGATTTGCATGCCCTGGGATGTCCACATCAGATTGAGCGCGTGAAAATCGCCATGGCACAGTCTGTCGTCCGTTTCAAAACTTTCAAGCAGTCGCAATAGGTTCTTGCGCCTTTCGCATTCCAAATCAAGCGCGGCGCGATGCTCTTTTTCAGCTTGTCCTTTTGGCAGGAAAAGCCCGCTCCGGCCTTATGGTGTACTTCTATCTGCAAGTCGACGGCGGCATCCAAGTCCTTTGCTGCATTGCCCGGGTTAGCGAGGGGCTTCCCTTCCGGGTACGCCATCGCAATGGCAACCCTTCCCTCTACTTGGGTTACTGCGTAGACAGCCGGCACGGGCAACCCCAGCCGGTGTGCGCGGTTCCGGATATCCGCTTCCTATTGCGCATCCGCCTGTGGGTATCCGGGCTTGCCTATCTGAAACGCATTGTTTTCATAGCGATAGACGTCCGCCTGCGCGCCGCTGCCTATCCGCGTCATTTCCGCAATATCCATACCGTACTCCGGCACAAAATGGCAATCTTTGCCCGTTCCAACTTATCCTTTTATACCGGCTGTACGCACGGCGTTGGGCCGTGCGTACAGCAGCAAAAGCCGGCGAGCGGCTCTCTTTGGGTTGCCTGTGCTTTTGGAACGCCGCTATGCGCCCAAACCCGAGGACTTTCGTCTGCAGTCCGTTTGCCGCTTTACTCGGCCTCGGCGCGCAGCGCCCGGGCCAGCTGGTCCGGGCAGGACGTGCCGTTGTGACACTGGATGCCCGAAAGCAGTGCCACCACTTCTTCCACCGAACGGCCCTCCACCAGCGCGGCAATCCCCTGTAGGTTGCCGCTGCAGCCTTTATCAAAACGCACGTTGTGCACGTTGCCGTCCACCACCTCATAGTGAATGCGGGTGGAGCAGGTGCCTTTGGTCTTATATGTCGTCATCTTGTCCTCCTGATTGTGTTTGTGGCTCCGGCTCGTCTTCGTCCCGCGTCAGCCGGCCCACTATCTGCGCGAAAATCTCCGGCGCCTCGCACCGGAACCGCCGGCAGATGCGTTTGGCGTGCTCTTCGCTGGGCGACGAGATGGTCATGCTCAGAATGGGCCT
>JAQVWW010000266.1 GCA_028709505.1 Eubacteriales bacterium | reverse complement strand
GTCCAAAACTTTCCAAAACCTTGGCGGATTGTTATATTAAAGAAAATAATAGAACAGGGGTGTATGTATGAAATACCAGGAAATGCGCGAGCAGATCTGCGATATCTGCAATAAAGTATGGCAGCTGGGCTGGGTGGCGGCTAATGACGGTAACATCAGCGTCAAAATGGCAGAGGATGAGTATCTGGCCACGCCCACCGGCATCAGCAAAAGTTTCATTACGCCGGATAAGCTGCTTATCATCGACGGCGAAGGCGCCATCATCCAAGGGCAGGCCGGCTACCGGCCCTCCAGCGAGATTAAGATGCACCTGTGCTGCTACCGGGAGCGGCCCGACGTGGGCGCCGTGCTGCACGCGCATCCGCCCACGGCCACCGGCTTTGCCGTGGCGCACCGGCATATGGACGATTATGTGGTCATTGAGGACGTTATCGCCATCGGCAGCGTGCCGGTGACGCCCTACGGCACGCCGTCCACCGACGAGGTGCCCGACGCTATCCGCCCGTACTTAAGCCAGCACGACGTGCTGCTGCTGGAAAACCACGGCGCGTTGGCGGTGGGGGCCGACCTGCTTACCGCCTATTACCGGATGGAGAGCCTGGAACTGTGGGCCAAAGTGCAGCTGGTGGCCGAGCTTTTGGGCGGCGCCAAGGAGATTTCCCGGCCCAATATTGACCGGCTCATCAGCATGCGCGGCCAATATGGCGTAACCGGCAAACATCCCGGCTATAAGAAATACAACAAATAACCACCAGGAGGTGCGCGTCATGCTCAAAGGAATCCCGGCGCAGCTTTCGCCGGAGTTGCTCAAGATACTGATGGAGATGGGCCATGGCGATGAGCTGGTCATCGCCGACGGCAATTTTCCCGCCGCCAGCCACGCCCGGCGGCTGGTGCGCTGCGACGGCCTGGGCGCCGCGCAGATGCTGGACGCCATCCTTCAGGTTTTTCCGCTGGATAGTTATGTGGACTGCCCGGTGGCGCTGATGGACGTGGCGCCCGGCGACGATGTTGTGCCCGAAATCTGGGATGAGTATCAGGAGATCATTGCCCTGTACGAAAATGTCTCCACCGAGTGGATGGAGCGTTTCGCTTTCTATGAGCGGGCCCGGCAGGCCTACGCCATACTGGCCACCGGCGAAGAGGCGCTGTATGCCAACCTCATCTTAAAAAAAGGCGTGGTGCGGCTATGAACGGACAGGAACGCACCACCCGCGTATTGGCCTTCGACTTTGGCGCGTCCAGCGGGCGGGCCATTCTGGGCAGCCTGCAGAACGGCAAGCTAACGATGCAGGAGGTCAGCCGCTTTGAAAACGACCCGGTGCGCGTGGGCGATACGCTGCGCTGGGATGTGCTGCGGCTCTACCATCATATCCAGCAGGCGCTGGTGCAGGCCCACAAGATGGGCGGGTACGACAGCGTGGGCATCGACACCTGGGGCGTGGATTTTGGGCTGCTGTCCCCGTGGGGCGAGCTGATGGAAAACCCGGTGCACTACCGCGACAGCCGCGCCGACGACGTTTCGCGTCGCGTGCAGCGCCAACTGGGCGCCGATGTGCTCTACCAGCGTACGGGCATTCAATTTATGCCGTTTAACACGCTCTTTCAGCTGTGCGCCGTGCGGGAGCAGACGCCGGCGCTGCTGGATAACGCCGACAAGATGCTGCTGATGCCGGACTTGTTCAATTATTTTTTGACCGGCAATATGGTTACCGAGCGCACCATCGCTTCGACCAGCCAGCTGGTTACGCCCGGCGCGCGGGACTGGAACCATGCGCTGCTGGAGGAGCTGGGTATTCCGGCGCGGCTGTTTGCGCCGCTGGTGTCGCCGGGCACCCGCGTGGGCATGCTGCGCGACAGGCTGTGCCAAGAGCTGGGCATTCCGGCGCGGCCGGTCGTCGCCGTGGCCTCGCACGATACGGCCAGCGCCGTGGCGGCGGTGCCCACCGACGAAAAAAACTTTGCCTTTTTGTCCAGCGGCACGTGGTCGCTGCTGGGCGCCGAGCTGGATGAGCCGGTGGTGACGCCCACGTCCCAGCGGTATAACCTGACCAACGAAGTGGGCTATGACGATACCGTGCGGTTTATAAACAACCTGTGCGGCCTGTGGCTGATACAGGAAACCCGCCGCCAGCTGCGCCGCGAGGGCCGCGAATATTCCTATGCCCAGCTGGAAGAGCTGGCGATGCAGGAACCGCCCTTTGCCTTTCTCATAGACCCCGACGCGCCGGAATTTGCGCCGCCCGGCGATATGCCGGCGCGCATCCGCGCATACTGCCGGCAGTCGGGTCAGCCCGTCCCCGGCAGCGACGCGCAGGTGGTGCGGTGCATTTACGACAGCCTGGCGCTCAAATACACGGCGGCGCTGGAACGCCTGTCCAGCTGCACCGGCCGCGCATACGCCACGCTGCACATGGTGGGCGGCGGCATTCAGGCGCAGCTGCTGTGCCAGATGACCGCCGACGCCAGCGGCCGCAAGGTCATCGCCGGGCCGGTGGAGGCCACCGCCGCCGGCAACATGGCGGTACAGCTGATAGCCCAGCGGGCGCTTTGCGACCTGGCCCAGGCGCGGGACGTCATCGCCGCCTCGCTGGAAACCAAAGAATATTTACCCGATCAGGCGGCCCGGGCCCAATGGCGCGCCGCCTATACCCATTACCGCAGGCACATCCTACACGACGAAACATAAAAGGAGAGTTCTATGTCAACTGTGAAAATTGGCATTCGGCCGGCCATCGACGGACGATGGGGCGGCGTCCGCGAATCCTTGGAGCAGCAGACGATGGGCATGGCCCGTCGGGCGGCCCAGCTCATCAGCGAAAACGTGCGCTTAAGCGATGGCACGCCGCTTACCTGCGTCATTGCCGACACGACGATAGGCGGCGGGGCCGAGGCGGCTCGCTGCGCCGAAAAGTTTGCCCGGGAAAACGTCTGCGCCACGTTGACGGTGACGCCCTGCTGGTGCTACGGCACCGAGACGATGGACTTAGACCCGCTGACCGTCAAGGCGGTATGGGGCTTTAACGGCACCGAGCGTCCCGGCGCCGTGTATCTGGCGGCGGTGATGGCGGCCTATGCCCAGCGAGGCCTGCCGGCCTTCTCCATCTACGGCCACGACGTGCAGGATTCCGATGACACGTCCATCCCCGACGACGTGCGCGAAAAGCTGCTGCGCTTTGCCCG
>JAQVWW010000265.1 GCA_028709505.1 Eubacteriales bacterium | reverse complement strand
CGAAGGTCACCAGAGAATAATCCTTATCGGGTACATCCAGCTGCAGGCTCATCAGCCGCTGCAGGTGGACGGCCTCGGCGGCGCGGTTTACCAGCCGGGCGCTGCGGGCGATGACATCATGCCGCGCAAAGACGTGGTAGTTGAGCACCAGCTCCAGCGCAAGAACGTCGTCGCGCAGCGTCACTTCCAGCGTTTGGCAGTCTTCGTCGCGCCCATAGCTGGCCGGCAGCGACGCAAGCGACGGCTTGCCGGCGTAGATGCGGTGAGAACCGTAGAGAAAATCGGTGGTAAAGGACGTGTCCGCCGCCCAAAGGCTGACCATAGGCTCGCGAAAATCGCCCTTGCCCACGCCCGACGTCTCCAGACAGACCGTATCCAGGCACAGCGAGACATCCTGCTGGCTGTAGGCCACCGTATAGGGCAGACCGTTGGCGTGGGGCTGGTATAGAGCTTCAAAGCCCGAACCGTCACGCAGCGAAGCGCCGTAATACAGGTGCTCCAGATGGCCGCTGTCCATCACACGGAATAAATAGGTGCTGCGGTCGGTATCCAGTTTAAACAGCTTTTCGTGGCAGGAAATCATGGAATTCCTCCTTTTTCTGGCCCAATGTTGGCGGGGAAACCGGGCAAACCCGGCGGTAAAAAGCACGTGTCATATGCTATAATACTGATGGCATAAAGAATATGCAAGATTGACGCGCAAAAGAAAAGGGACGGGTAAGCCTATGGAAAATCTCCTCTTTGCGCTGGAAGTGGTGCTGCCGCTGTTCGCGGCGGTATTTCTGGGATACTTCCTGCGCATCAAGAATGTTATCGACGACCGCTTTATCGGCGGCGCCAACAAGCTGTCGTTTCGGGTCATCCTGCCGATGCTGTTGTTCTACAACATCGTATCCAACGATATCTCCGGCGCCGTGGATGCCAAATTGGTGGGCTTTGCCGTGGCCAGCGTGCTGGTGCTGGTGGGGCTGCTGGTGGCCTTCCTGCCGCTTATCGTAAAGGAGCGGCCCAAGTGCGGCGTGCTGATACAGGGCGTATTCCGCACCAATTTTTTACTCTTTGGCCTGCAGCTGGTCACCAACATATTCGGCCCGCAAGGGACGGGGCCGGTGGCTATGCTGGTAGCCATTATCGTGCCGCTGTTCAACGTGCTGGCCGTGCTGGTGCTGACGCTGTTTTCGGCACGGTATGCCGGCGGGCAGCGCCCGTCCTGGAAGAGCATTGCGCTGGACGTGGTCAAAAATCCGCTTATCATCGCCTCGGCGCTGGGCTTTGCCGTCAGCGCCTTGCCTTTTGAACTGCCGCGGTTTATTCTTTTGTCGGTAAAGGATATTTCGGCGATGGCCACGCCGCTGGCGTTGTTGGCACTGGGCGGTACATTTCGCTTTCACAGCGCCTGGAAGAACGTCCGCTATCTGGCGCTGGGCGTAGTAGGCCGGCTGCTGGCGGTGCCGGTGGTGCTGCTGGGGCTGGCCATTGCCGTGGGCTTTCGCGGGGAGCAGTTAGCAGCGCTGCTGGCACTGTATGCGTCGCCGGTGGCTGTGTCCAGCTACGTCATGGCGGTGCAGACCGAATGTGACGGCGATTTGGCCGCCGAGCTGGTCGTGTTCAGCACCGTATTTTCGGCGTTTACCATATTCGGGTTTGTTTACGTATGCAAGGCGCTGGGCTTTTTCTAGCCGGCGCAGTTTTTGGGAGGATGCGCGATGAAAATTGTGGTACTGGATGGGTTTACCGCCAATCCCGGCGACTTATCCTGGGCGGCGTTGGAAGAGCTGGGTGACGTAACCGTATACGAGCGCACCGCCGCCGCCGACGTGATTGCACGGCTAAAGGGGGCGCAGATTGCGTTGACCAACAAGGTGCCCATCGACGCCGCGGTCATGGACGCCTGCCCGGACTTAACGTATATCGGCCTGCTGGCCACCGGGTATAACATTGTCGATACCGCGTACGCCAAAACGCGGGGTATCGTTGTGACCAATGTGCCGGCCTACAGCACGATGGCGGTGGCACAGCTGACCATCGCGCTGCTGCTGGAGATTTGCCACCACGCCGGCGCGCACGCGCGGCTGATCCAAGAGGGGAAATGGAGCAGCCGGCCGGATTTTACGTTCTGGGATTACCCGCTGGTGGAACTGGACGGCAAGACGATGGGCATCATCGGCTTTGGGCAGATTGGCCGCGCCACGGCGCGCATCGCCCGGGCGCTGGGTATGCGCGTGATCGTTTATAGCCGCACGCGCGACGTATCGCGGCTGGACGAGGGCATGCGGTATGTGGAGCTGGACGAGCTGTACGCCGCCGCCGACGTCGTGTCGCTGCACTGCCCGCTGTACGAGGACACCCGCCAGATGATCGACCGCCGCAGCATCGCCCAAATGAAGGACGGCGTTATTTTGCTCAACACCGCCCGCGGCGGCCTGACCAACGAGGCAGATGTGGCCGACGCGCTGAGCAGCGGCAAGATAAGCTGGGCCGGTATCGACGTATTTTCAGTGGAGCCGCCGCCGGCCGACCATCCGCTCATCACACACGCAAAGTGTATCGCGACGCCGCATTTTGGCTGGGCACCCATCCAGGCGCGCACGCGGCTGTTGGCGGTAGCCGCCGAAAACGTACGGTATTTTTTAGAGGGAACAGCGCATAATGTGGTAAATCTCTGAAATTATTGAAAAAACTGCTGCGTCGAGTCGGGAACTACCGGCGCGTTAAGGAAGTCTTATTGTCATATATACATGCAAGCAGGAAATGTTTCTGAAACAGCAGCATGCTACGATGCAGACTGCGAAGCATATGACGAGGTGAAAAATAATGAAAAAAATGCGAAACCGGGCGGCGGCGGCGCTGCTGACGCTGGCCATGCTGCTGGCAGCCACCGGCTGTGACAGCGTGCTGGGCGTCGTGTCATCGGGTGCCGCCACCGGCGTGCCTGCCGGTGCCGGCGGCGTCGTCATCAACGAAGCCGTCTCGTCCAACCAATACTGCCTGAGCGACGAGCAGGGCTTAACGCCCGACTGGATTGAGCTATATAACGCCGGCGGCGAGAGGGTGGATTTGACCGGATACGGCTTAAGCGATAACGCCCGGGAGCCCTATCGCTTTACGTTCCCGGCCACGTATCTGGAGCCCGGCGCGTATCTGCTTATACTGGCCGATGGCGGCGAAGGCGAGCAGACCGGCGCGCAACTGCGGGCAGGCTTTAGCCTTTCCAAGGCCGGCG
>JAQVWW010000264.1 GCA_028709505.1 Eubacteriales bacterium | reverse complement strand
TTTAGGAAATCGCCGGACATCTGCGTCACCTGTGCGCCGGCGGGCTGTGCTGCCCGGCTGCCGCCCGATCCCTTTTGCCTATTCGCTTTTATCACCAAATAGACGACGATGATGATAACGATGATGACCGTCATCATCCCGCCGCCGCCACCGCCGTCCGAATCGCCGCCGCCCCATATGATGGTGCCGCTGCCCCAATCGTCACTGCTGCCGCCCCAGTCGCTGCTGCCGCCCCAGTCACTGCCGCCGCCGCCGTAATCGCTGCCGCCTGAAAACCCGCCGGCATCGGCCAGGCCCGCGCCGACCACCGTCAGCACCAGCAGCGCCGCCAGCAGCAGCGCCCACAACCCTTTCGCCGTTCGTTTCTGGTTCATATTTTTCTCTCCGCGCAAAAATTTGCTGTCCTTTAGTCAAATGTATGCCGTAGGCCACCGCGCCATTATAGCGCCATGTCAATTCCGCGCTGGGCACGGTAGATCTGCGCGCGCCGGCGTTCGTCGTCGGGCCTTACCAGGCTGGCGATGACGACGTTACCCAACGAGAACGCAGCCGCCAGGAAAAACACCCAATGGCTGCCCAGGCCGCTCCAGATAAAGCCGCCGGCGATGGCCGCCAGGATGGACACCACATGGTCCAGGCTGGTACCCATCGAAAGCGTAGCCGTCACCTCGGCAGGCTCAAAGGCGATGGAGCGCAGATAGACGGCGTTGACCATGCTCATCTGCATCGACATGCGATCCAGCACAAACAGTCCGTAGATGGCAAACACCGGCCAGCCGTGGCCGGGCAGGTTCCCGCTGGTGATGCCCATGACGGTAAAGCCGTAAAGCGTATAAACGCCCACGAAAGTCAGCGCCGCGGTGTACATCATCTTTTTGACGCCAAAGCGATCCATCCAGCGACCCAGCGCATTCATAAAAAAGATGCCGATGAAGCTGCAGGTGATGGCCAGTATGGCGGTGGTGTCAGCCTTTTTCAGCAAAATATCAATGATGACCCACGAGCCGTATACGTAGGCTATCTGCTTTTGCACGCCGTGCAGCATCGTCAGCAGATAGTAAAATTTATACTCCTTGCGGAAGACCAGCTTGATCTTTTGGGGCTTGCCGGCCTTATGCTGGACGCGGCGGCTTAACGCCACAACGCCGATAAGCGCGGCGACAAACGCCGTCACTCCCGCCAAAAACACCCATTTAATCGGCGTCGTAAACGACAAAAAGCCGGTGCGAAAGCCGAAGAACACGAATATCGACGCCAAAAAGCCGAACGCCGAACGCACGCTGTTGTACTGCCCCATACGCTTGCCCACGCGGTCAGGCTCGGCCAGCTTCATGCCAATGGCGTCCTGCAACGGCATGAACATGTGCATGCCCAGCGAGTTGATAAACAGGAATATCAGCATCACGCCAAAGGGCGGCGTCAACAGGCCCAGCACCGTCAACCCCAGTATACTTAGCACCTGGGCGATGAGCGCCGAGCGAACATCCCCCATAAAGGAGCAGCCGGCGATCAACAGCGCGCACAAAAGCCCGGGCAGTTCCCGGGGGAATTCAATGAACCCGCGCTGCACGGCGGTAACGTGGTAGGCATCTTTAAAATAGTTGGCAAAAATGCCATCGCTTAAGCCCAGGCCAAGGCTGACCATGGCAATCACAAAGAAAAACAGCCCCATCTCAGGCCGCACGCCACGCAGCAAACGCCTCATTGCCCCACCCCCTTATTTCCCTGTATCATACCATAGGATGCCGGGACAAAACAAGAAAAACCTTGCCCCGCACGACGGCCGGCCGGAGCCGATAAAGCTACCATCGCCGCGCCGGCAAAACGCCCCGAAAAAGGCCGTTGAGCCGCCGCGCGTCCAGCCGCCGGCCAACGAAGACCAGCACGCCGCCGGGCACGTCGCTCTTTTTTACGTTCAGCTCTCCGGGTACCGCCTGTACGCTGAGGTAGCCGCGCTCACCCCGCACGATGCCTTTAGCGCGCAGCACTTCCCCGGCGTCCTGCCGCGAAAGCTGTGCAAACCGTGCGCGCAGCTGCGCCGGTGTAAAGACGCCGCCGGTGCGGACGGTGACGGTGTCGAACACATCGCGGGCGTCGTGGCTGCCGGCCGGGCAAACGACGTCGTCGGGCGCCGGCACCGCTCCCCACCGCAGTATTTCGGCGGCGCTTATCTTCTGCCACGGCTGCGTCAGCAGCGCCGCGCCGCCGTTAACGGCGCGCACCAGCGCCGTCGTCGTCTGCACATGGCGCGGATGCTCGGCGGTACGGCTGAACAGAACGACGTCGGCATGCGCCACCTGATCGGTAAAAATTCGCCGAAATTCTCCAGATACGTTGCGCAGCGCAAGACGTCCACGACGGTAATTTTCGTTTTTATGCCGGCCCGCGCGGCGATATCCGGCGCGGCGCAGGCTCGCGCCACGTCGGAGAGCTTGCTCACGCCCGAAGGTTCGATGACGACGACGTCGGGCTGCGTCTCGTCCAGCAGCTGCAAAAGAGCGACCTCAAAATCGCCCAGCAGGCTGCAGCAGATTCAGCCGGCGCGCAACTGCCGGACGACCGCCGAGCCGCTGCCCAGCACCGCCGCGTCGACGCTGACGGCGCCGAAATCGTTCTCGATGAGCGCCACCGTTTGCCCGGCAAAGGCTTCGCCCAGCAGCTTTTGGATGAGCGTCGTCTTACCCGCGCCCAAAAAGCCGGCGATGATGTAGATATCCGTATTCATAGAGCTCCTTTGGCCGCCTGTTCCAGCCATCCGGCCAGCTTCCGCCCGTGGGCGTAGGCCTGCCGCAAAAAGGCGTCTACTTCGTCCCGGCTGCTGCCAAAGGGCATCTCGGCCTCCAGCGTCACGGCGCCGCCGTAGGCTGACGCTGCCAGCCGCGCCGCGGTGCGCCGCCAATCGATGCTTCCCCGAAACGGCGGCAGATGCGCGTCGGCGGTACCGTCGTTATCGTGCAGATGCACCGCCGCCACGCGCCGCGCATAGCCGGCGAGGTGGTCCACACCCGGCGTCCACAGATACTCGTGCCCGCTGTCGTAGCACAGACCCACCGTTTCACAGTCAAACGCGTCCAGCACATGGCATACGTGGGCGCTGGCACGCATATTCTCAAAAGCCAGCCGTACGCCGCAGTTCCGGGCCCGCTCCACCAGCCGCTCAATGCGCCGGGTGCCGGCGGCGGTGACTGCCGGCGGCTGCGCGCCGCTGGTCAGGTGCACCACCAGC
>JAQVWW010000004.1:9735-13475 GCA_028709505.1 Eubacteriales bacterium | reverse complement strand
AAAGTTTGAAAAAGTCTTTCGACTTTCTTTTCCTGCTTGTCTCAGTCTTACGACTAAGCTTTGCTTACTCTTTGTCAGAATCAATTTCTTTGTGCTATGCAGTTTTCAAGGTCCGTTCCCGCCCCCCTGGACGGTCAGCCTATCTAATCTACCACTTGTCTGCCCCTTTGTCAAGAACTTCTTTGCGTGGCTTTAGATAACGGTGCCGCCTGCGCGCCGCACTTTCGTGCCCCGCCTCAGTCGGCCTGTATAGAATACCAAACACCTCTTTTTATGTCAATATCTTTTTTTCGCTTTTCGACATTTCCTTAAGGATTTCCACAATTGATTCGAAAAAATCTGCATGAATCCTGACAATCTTCGCAATTAATTTCTTTTATAGCCGTTTAAAGCCATTTGATCTTTGGCTTACGCAACCGGCCTGTGTGTAGCAGATTGCAGCATATGGCTAACTTTCGTTTTTGCGCCGCAATAAATTCCTTTAAACCGGGTACACTATCGATGATACCAAAAAGGAGGTGTCCTCTATGCCGGACAAAAAAGTTAAGCGCCCTTTAAAGGATACAGAACTGGACGATAAACTGTTCTACAATGTCGTAGCCTCCACGACTGAGAGTACGGGGCTTATCCCGACTCCGCCCGCCAGCGACGATGCATCCGATTCATACAGTGATATCTACGACATCACACAGCAACAGATAGATAAGGATTTGACATCCTGATTGGAGTCCCTTTTTAATGTTCTTTTACCTTCCCGCAGCCACTGGCAGACTGCGGGAAGGTTTTTTCTGCATCGGCGCTGCTTTGTGACTGCGTCACAGACGCGGGTAAAGGGCCCTTATAGAATATAATAGGAATCATAGAAAAGGCCGCTGAAAGGACAAGTCTTACATGGATATAAAGTTGGCAACCCGTTTTTTTAAGGCTCATATCCCCACGCTGATGGGGGTAGGCATCGGTTTGGTGGCAGGATACCTGTATTATCGCTTTGTGGGCTGCGCATCCGGCACTTGCCCGCTGACGTCCAACCCGGTTATCACGACGCTATATGGCGGCGTGGTAGGTGCCCTGGTGGGCAGCCTGTTCCAAAAAAGCGGCTGATCGGACTGCCCATGCCGTACGCAAGGGGCAACGGGACAGTGCGCCACGGCATCCTTTGCAGGCAGCGGCCGTCTTTTATCGACCGCATAGATAGACTGAGCGCGTTTACAACAAACGCTCGCGCCTGTCGCCCGCCGCACCGCCGCAACGGACGCTTATGAAACCGGAGCTCTCGGCGCATCTTGGCACGGTCCCTAACATGAAGCTTTATGCCATGCCCCCAGCTGCTGTGTTATCATAAGGCAGCATGTTTTTTTCGAATGGCGAATGTCGCATTACGCAAAAAGGAACCCTCGATCGCGAGGCAGAAAAGCCGAAGATTATGCAGCAACTAAAAACACCAAAGGCGCCATGGAGATGCGTGTTGCCGCAGGAGTGCTTGACACCCTTCAAGCATATCGTAAGGCGCGGCTTTCCCGGCGGCCAAAAGCTGGGAAGTATTGGCGGGATAGCGACTTGGTGTTTGCTGATGATTATGATGGCCCATTGCATCCGTCAGCCATGACATCAATGCTTGGGCGTACTTCTTGCAAAGCGTTAGGGAAAGATAGCGGTACAAATGCATTCCGCTACAGGTTTGCCACAGTCTTGATACAGGCCGGCGCGAATGACGCCGCAATTGCGGGGCTACGGACCACAGCAGCGCAGCATTTGCAGGTAAACCATAGCAAGATGTATACGGTAATGGACGCAGACAAGTTTCTGTCGCGTCGGCTGATATCCGTAAATGTAAAGAGTTTCTGCTGGACGATTTGGAGGAATGGGAAGCGAATAAGTTTGCCGCCGCCATGGGTTTTAAGGAATATAACAGCGTAAAAGGCCCAATCAATCTCACGCAAAATCCGGATTGCTTCGAGCTTTACGACGGAATTTTGGACGAGGAAGATTTGGGGCGATACTACATTGAAAAAATGTGTACGCTGGAAATCCCGGAGCATTTGGCAAGCTGCATTGACCTATGAAGCCTATGGGCGGGATATTCACTTGGATGAAGATGGTGCTTTATGAATGGCAATTATGTGGTTCGGACAGGTGACAGTCTCATCAAGCATTATTGCGGCAAGGATGATTTGTCGGGGGAATACAGAATTTTCGCTTATCCAAAATCGGAAAATCCATTAGAAAGGCGCCAGAAAGCTAACGTCAAACGATAGGCGAAGCCGACCCTGCCACCCCTGGGCGCCCTCAACCTACCAACGAGGAACGATAAAAGACTTCAGGCCAAGTTGGCCCGAAGTCCTAAAAATTGCAATATTCCATATCCGCAAAACGTCTTACTGTTTATTAATTTAGAAGCGCTATTCCAAGGTTTAAATATCCCGCAAAAGTTACCCATAACAGGTATGGAAGCATTAAATACATTGCGGGTTTTGAAATATGTGCAAAAGCAATCATTGTAGCTAAAATCAAAAGCAACAAAATAACCAGCCAAATAAATGCAAAGAAATAAAGCCCTAGATTGAAAAACCAAAGTGTCCACAAAAAATTGAAAAGGAGCTGTACTCCGTATAGCTTGGTGGCTTTGCGAATGCTTTCCTGTGGCGCACCTGATGTAACAATTAGATAGGAGGCGATGCCCATGAGTGTATAGAGGATAGTCCATGCTACAGGGAATAGCCATCCGGGTGGCGGCAGTGGCGGCTTGTTGAGCGTTTCAAAAACACTCATGCTGTCTTTTGAGATAAAAGCTGCAATCCCACCCACAACGAGTGGAATAGCAATACAAATTAATAGTGCTTTCCATTTAATTTTCAAGCAATCACCCCTTTGAGTATAGTATGCGCCAAAAAATCATGGGCTATGAAGATAAAGCCGATGCGCGCTGAATACTATATAGAGTAGTAATCCGCTCTGGCATACTGATATGCCGCCAGGTCCACGGGAAATACAGGGGGATGTTGGGCATGCAGGACCCCTCCCGAAGCCATTGATTCAGTTGGTGCGAACGATATCACCCGGCACAGTCAATGATATCTGTGCAATTTTGGCTTTTTATCCGGGAGTTTTTGAAGAAGCAAAAATTCTGGCTGAGACAGCACTGCAATTTGATCCTACAAAGGAAAAATGAATAGATAATTTGAGGTTATGTAGTAAAACATAGCTATTTTTATTCCTGCTATTTATCTAAGTTAATTCCTTTTCAAACCAGAATTGAAACCTTCTGGGTAGATTCCAGTCGGAAATCAGGTTGATTCGTTTCCCGGAAACAATTTTATTGATATGGTTAGCGAATCCGGGTACCACCGCAGCCTTTCCCACGCCTGTGAACTGAGGTTCTGGCAGCTGCACCGGCCTGTGTACCCATTTCCTTCTCACCGAATACTATAAATAGAAGGGGTAATCCGCCCCAGTATATTGAGAAGGGAAACCAAATTATACGCAGAGAAGATAATAATACCCTTGATTGTCCATCAAGTTGCTCTAATATATGCCCGCCGGGCCCGCAGGGTCCACAAGGTCCGCGCGGTCCCAAGGGCGATCCGGGATGTCCGGGTCCAAAAGGTGATATAGGCTACCCCGGCCCTCAGGGAGTACCCGGCCCGATGGGACCCGAGGGTCTTAGAGGACAAAGGGGCCCGCAAGGGGAAAAGGGCGATAAAGGAGATCCCGGGTGTCCGGGTCCTGTGGGCTCACGTGGC
>JAQVWW010000004.1:2189-9725 GCA_028709505.1 Eubacteriales bacterium | reverse complement strand
GGCCCGGAGGGAAAGATAGGGGCCCAATGGCCCCAAGGTGTTCGTGGAGATGTTGGCCCGCAGGGAGATCCCGGCTGTCAAGGGCCCATGGGGCCTCGTGGCAATCCCGGGCCGGTTGGTCCGCAAGGCGTTCAGGGGCCTATTGGGCCAAGAGGGAATACGGGGCCCGCGGGTCCGCAGGGTGTTCCAGGACCGGAAGGTGTGCCCGGCCCTCAGGGAATTCAGGGCCCTGCCGGATCAATCGGCCCCGAAGGCCCTGCCGGAGTACAAGGCCCGGAAGGGCCGCAGGGCGCAAGAGGCTGCCAGGGTTCCGAAGGGCCCCAGGGAATACAGGGTGATATAGGACCCACAGGCCCGCAAGGGGATATCGGCCCCACTGGCCCAGCAGGAGCTACCGGGGACATCGGTCCGACCGGTCCTACGGGAATCGACGCAGATACCGTATTATTTACGGTGGAAACTTCGGGCGGTGCCTCCGTTCCCATGACATTAGGTTCCTCTTTGGATTTTTCTTCCTCAACTTTGGTCATTGACGTAACTCCCGGATCGGCACATGTCAACATTGAAAATCCCAGCGTGACCGGCCCCACCGGCCCGCAAGGCGACATTGGCCCCACCGGCCCGCAAGGCGACACCGGCCCTACCGGAGCGCAGGGCGACATCGGCCCCACCGGCCCACAGGGCGACATTGGCTTGATGGGCCTGCAGGGCGACATCGGACCCACCGGTCCGCAGGGCGACATCGGTCCCACCGGTCCGCAGGGCGATATTGGCCCGACCGGCCCGCAGGGCGATATTGGCCCCACTGGTGCTGCCGGAGCAGACGGTGCTGATGGCCCCACCGGCCCGCAAGGCGACATCGGCCCCACCGGTCCGCAGGGCGATATTGGCCCGACCGGCCCACAGGGCGATATTGGCCCCACTGGTGCTGCCGGAGCAGACGGTGCTGATGGCCCCACCGGCCCGCAAGGCGACATCGGCCCCACCGGCCCGCAGGGCGACACCGGCCCGGCCGCTCCGGGGACTCCGCTTGCCTATTATAACGTCGATCTTTCAACCTCAGGAAGCCAGATGGAAGTTCCGATTTTATCTGTTAGCTTTTTTCTAAAAAATGAGGGTAGCACACTATCCTTAACTTTAGAAGCGCATAATGGTGTTGACGAGGAGCACCAGGTGTATTTCGATATAAAAACTACAAACCAGACCGGGTGGACTATCCCAAATACGCTAGACGGTCACGCCTTTGATGACCGTAGGATATATGTTGGCATCAATCAACTTTTGTATGACAATATCAAAAAGGACTCGCAAGATATGATTCAAGTTTGGATCCGTCAGAGAAACGGGACCCAGTGGACTTGGTCCTTGCATGATGTAAAATTTTTCGTGTCGAATGGTGGTAAAAGAGCTTCTGCATGGGTCAATACAATTTATGAAAATTTGGATCTGTGATAGTAAGGCGTGAACTGGCGGAAATTCGGTAGTATAACGAGAATGTTAATACGAAGCATTTTCTTTTAACCAAATGAAATGGTGAACACGGTTATCCTGAAGTTTTAATCTCAACCCAATTGTATATAAGGGGAAGGGCTTAAACTTCGGGATAGCTATTTTTTGCGTAATTATGGTCATCAGATAGCGGAATAACGGTGATATTTCCATTGCAGAACGCATGGTAGATCTTAGAGCAAAGAGAAGCGAACTGTTTTTTAGTATACAAAAATGCCCGTGAAAGCAGCAAAATTTGCTCTTTCCACGGGTATCGTTGTTTCATTGGTTTTGTATATCTCCACCGTAACCTCGCTGTCGCCCTAAAAAGTGACCGCCGTTTCACTTTTGTAGTGGACAGTCGCCGAATTGACGGTGGCTCATCGAACTCGGTCAGCAGCTTATCGTGGCGTTTCATATCGTCAAGGAACGGACACTGGTACCAACGCATTTCGCTACATGTTTGCCACGGCCCTCATACAAGCCGGCGTAGACGACGCCGCTATTGCGGGGGCTATGGGCCACAGCAGCGCAGCCTTTACGCGCAAACAATATCAGGATGCATATGACAGCGGGCGCAGACAAGTTGCCGCCGTTTCGGCTGATATTTTGCATAGGCTGTCAGAGTAGCCTCTGGCGCAAATTCGCAAAAATGGGGTATTTCGCGGGGTACAGAAAACAAAAAAGGCCTAAATCACTAGGATTTAAGCCATTTTTTCTGGTGGAGATAAAGGGACTTGAACCCTTGGCCTCTACACTGCCAGTGTAGCGCTCTAGCCAACTGAGCTATACCCCCGCATCGGTTGCTTCATTATAATATACGATGGTTCCTGGTATGTCAACTCCTTTTCGGTATTTTTATGGCATTTTTATGCCGGCCGCACGCTCTTCCCCCGATATTATTTTTATGGTATACTGAACATGTTAACACGGTGTTTCGTATCTTGCTTTGCGTGCCTGCCGGCATACATTTTGATCGCTTAAACTTAATTTAGGAGGGCGCGGCCCATCCTAATGCTATATCTCTTTTAGGAGGCGACTTATATGCCCGCAAACGATCTGTTCCAGCGTGCCTGTCAGGTTTGGCACTGGGAAGCCCGGTCGATCCAGCGCTTGGGCGAAATCATCGACGCGGAAACTTTTGTCAAAGTGATTGAGCTGCTGCATGAATGTAAAACCGCCGGAGGGCGCGTCCTGTTTTCTGGAAAAGGCACCGCCGGTGCGGCGGCGCGTAAGACATCTTACGGCCTAAGCTGCGTGGATATCCCGGCGTTTTTTGTTGCGCCCGGTGAGGGCATCCATGCCACTTCGGGGCTTATCCAGCCCAAGGATCTGGTCATCCTGTTCTCCAAGGGCGGCAACACGCCGGAGATCCTGGAGTTTTTGGAGATTGCACACAATAAGAAGGCCCGCGTGGTGGCGGTTACGGCAAACCCCGCGTCGCTGCTGGCCATCAAGGCGGACTTCATGTTCATCGTCACGGTGGAACGCAAGGCCGACGACCACAACGCGCTGGCCACCAACAGCACCATCGCCATGATCGCCGCCTTTGACGCCATCGCCGTGGCGCTGAGGGACTATTAAGAAGGCAATCATCGCCAAATAATATTTTACCGCCGGGCAGCCTACCCGGCGGTGTTTTTATTCATACGGCCCTAGGATACCCGTTGGTTGAGGATGTAGTCGCAGCAGCCGCGCAGCGCGCAGGTATCGCAGGCCGGCTTGCGCGCGTCGCACACGCGGCGACCATGCCAAATAAGCCAGTGATGCGCCCGCGACCACTTTTCCTGCGGGATATTGGTCTGCAGCTGCACCTCGGTGTCCGCAACGTTTTTTGCCCGGGCCAGCCCCAATCGGTTGGATACCCGAAACACATGGGTGTCTACGGCGATGGCGTCCTGCCCGAAGGCATTGGACAGCACGACGTTCGCCGTCTTGCGCCCCACACCCGGCAGCTTAATCAGCTGCTCCAGCGTATCCGGCACTTGCCCGCCATATTGCTGCTGCAGCGCCCGGCAGGCCAGCACGATATTGCGCGCTTTGGTTCGAAAAAATCCGATGCTGCGGATGTACGGCTCCAGCTGCTCGGGGTCCAGCGCTGCCAGCGAGGCTGCGTCGGCAAATTTGGCGAACAGCGCGGGCGTCACTTTATTGACCTGAACGTCGGTGGTCTGCGCCGAAAGTATCGTGGCAATCAGCAGCTGAAACGGATTTCCAAACTCCAGTGCGCAGATGTCGTCAAAATGTTCGCGCTCTAATATGGCAAGGCATTGCTGCCTGGCTTCCTCGGTCATAGTTCTCTCCCCTTTTTGCTTTCCTTGTTCCATTGTGACGGGTTGCGCGGCGGCGATTGGCCGGGCCGTATTCCTGTGATGAGACAATCGGTCAGCGGCGGCCCCCACTGTGGCATTTTTACCGCTGCCCAGCTGCCCGGCAGGCACACGGTGGATGCCGGCTACGCAGCAAATTTGCCGCATAATAAACAGCAACCGGCCGGCGCGGCGATACCGCTGGCAGATAAAAATATTATACCACGAAAACCGCATAGATAGCCATCGCGGCAGCGTATCGACATCAGAGTTTGGCCGCGTCAGCATTTGCGCCGCCGGTGGGGCATCGTATCTTTATGCGTTGTTCAAAAAACGCGGGGAACGCTCATCGCTCCCCGCCGGATTTACCGTTTTCTCATCAAGACCTCACACACCAGCTTGCCTCCCTGGTAAGATGCCCGATAAAATCCAATAAACGCCTGTGGCCGGTAAGATTCATAAATCGCACGGGCTCTTTCATAATCCTCTGTGGGGAACATCACCGATAGGCCGCAGCCCATGGCAATTTCGTGCGGTGTGTTGATCGTCCGGGCAACTATCCCGGCCTGGTTTAATTTGCTCTCATACTCCATGACGGATTGCCTGGAGCGAAATGCCGCGAACGCAAACGGCTCAGCCATCGTATGACCTCCTCTGTTGCCGCGCTGCGCACCACGTGCCACTTTACCGCGCGGCATAATATAATATATTAGTTTTGCAAAGGTTGGGTGATGAGATGATCTATTTTGATAACGCGGCTACCACCTGGCCCAAGCCTAAGCCGGTGGTTCAGGCCACGGCCCAGGCAATGGCCACGCTGGGCAATCCCGGCCGCAGCGGCCACAAGCTGGCGATAGACGCTTCGATGGCGCTGTACCAATGCCGGGAGGCGCTGTCCAACTTTATGGGCGGGCAGGCGCTGGATTACGTGTTTTGCATGAGCTGCACCGACGCGCTCAACCAGGCCATACAGGGTATGGTTACCGACCGCGCCCATGTGGTCACCACGGCGCTGGAACACAATTCGGTGCTGCGTCCGCTGCACACGCTGCAAAGCAAATCTCTGGCTACGTATACCATCGTGTCTCCACGGCCCGACGGCTATGTGTATGCCGAGGATATCGCCGCGGCCATACTGCCCAATACCACGCTTGTCGTCGTCAACCATGCCAGCAACGTCACCGGTGCCGTGCAGGATGTCGCCGCCATTGGCGATCTATGCAAGCGCCGGGGCATCCCGCTGCTGGTGGATGCCGCCCAGTCGGCGGGGTATCTGCCCATCGATACGGCGCACATCGGCGCGGACATGGTGGCCTTTCCCGGCCATAAGGGGCTGTTGGGGCCCCAGGGCTGCGGCGTGCTCTACCTTGCGCCGGGGTGCCGCCCCGAGCCGCTGCGCCAGGGTGGCACCGGCAGCATGAGCATGGATTTTGCGCAACCTTGGGAAATGCCCGACCGGTATGAGAGCGGTACGCCGCCGACGCCGGCCATCTGTGGCCTGCGCCAAGGCCTTTCCATCCTGCGGGAGAAATCCGCCGCTATCTGGCGGCGGGAGGGCGAGCTGACGGCGCAGCTGTACGAAGGTCTATCCAAACTGCCGCAAGTGAAGGTATATGGGCCTGCGCCCGATCAGCCGCGGGTGGGCGTAATCAGCTTCAACGTCGCCGATCTGGACGCATCGGCGGTGGCCGATGTGCTTTATACCCGTTATGACATCGCCAGCCGCGCAGGACTGCATTGCGCGCCGCTGGTGCACCGCTTTCTGGGCACCCAGCAGCGCGGAGCCGTGCGTTTCTCGCTGGGGCCGTACAACACCGCCGCCGAAGTGACCGACGTCATCCGGGCCGTTCACGCCATCGGCGCCAAAGGGCTGACGTAGCGGGGCCGGCGGGTTATGGGCGCGGCTGCGCGTCGGATTGGGGTGCCCCGGTAAAAATCGTTTCTTAGCCGCCCGCAGCGGCAAGCCCCGTCAGCCAAAGCCTGCGCACGAAAATATCGCGGGCGCCCATAAACTCCTAGCCGTGCACCGCCGGCAAATATAGTCCCACCCTGCACCCGGCATGGGCAGCGTGCGCCGGCATACGGCGCCGGTATGCGATTACGCCATTGCCGGCATTCAACCGCAAGCCAAAGGCGCTTGCCGGTAAAAGGCCCGGGCACGGCGTTGGTACCCCTGGGGCAGACAAAGCCCCGCGCCAAGCAAATTTATTACAGGCACGCCCCCATCCTTTCCCTACGGTGCAAGCCCCGTCAGCACAAAGCCTGCGCACGGAGATATCGCGGGCGTCCATAAGCTCCTAGCCGCGTGCCGCCGGCAAATATAGTCCCATCCTGCACCCGGCATGGGCAGCGTGCGCCGGCATACGGCGCCGGTATGCGATTACGCCATTGCCGGCATTCAACCGCAAGCCAAAAGTGCTTGCCGGTAAACGACCCGGACACGGCGTTGGTTTCGTCAACAAGAGAAGACGCGCAACGCCAAACGACATCTTTTTCCGCTACGCTTTCTCACCGGCGCCTACGGCATCAGTCCCTGCGTAGTGGCAGGCCACTTATCCATCACCCAAAGCGCGGGCCCGCACCTTTTCGGCCCCCTGCCGGCGTGGTATGATGGTGGTATTCCACCGTGGAGGGCCGTTATGATCATCAGCGCCAGCCGCCGTACCGATATTCCGTCTTTCTATACGCCCTGGTTCTTTGCGCGTCTGGCCCAGGGTTATGTGCTGGTGCCCAACCCGCTCAACCCCACCCAGGTCAGCCGCATCCCGCTGTCTGGCGACGTGGTGGACTGCATCGTGTTTTGGAGCAAAGACCCGTCGCCCATGCTGCCCCGGCTTACGCAGCTGGATGACCAGGGCCACCACTATTATTTCCAGTTTACGCTGACGCCCTACGGCGCCGACCTGGAGCCAAACCTGCGCGCTAAGGACGCTATTGTCGAGACGTTTTGCGCGCTATCGCAGGCGATAGGCAAAAACCGCGTCGTCTGGCGCTACGACCCCATCGTTCTCAACGATCGCTGGGATATCCAGCGGCATATTGCGGCTTTCGATGGCCTGTGCCGCCGGCTGGCGAACTATACCGATACCTGTATCATCAGTTTTGTCGATGGTTATGCCAAGAACCGCGCCGCCCGCCGGGAGGGGTTGTTGCGGGCCGTGACGCCGGATGAGATGATTGCCGTGGCGGCTTCTTTCGCCGACATCGCGCAGGCGCAGCACCTTTCGATACAGGCCTGCTGCGAGCCGATGGATCTTTCGGCCTGGGGCGTTGCGCCGGCTCACTGCATCGACAGCGCGCGCATCGCGCAGATCGTCGGCCAGCCGTTGGACCTTCTCGCCGCCCAGGGCCAGCGGCCCGGCTGCGGCTGCGCATGCAGCCTGGACATCGGCGCCTACGACAGCTGTCTGCATGGCTGCCACTATTGCTACGCCACCCGTGGGCAAAACCTGGCCCGGCGCAACCACGCGCTGCACGACGCTGCTTCGCCATTTTTGCTGGCCGAGCCGCCGCAATATCGCGTTTCGGCGCGCACGTACGGCAGCTATCGCCGTAAGGTTTGCCAGCAGCAGCTGCCCTTGCCCGACTAGCCGGCGGCACGCCGCATCCTTGCAGTGAGCCTTTTTGTATGCGGCGGATGCCCCCGAACCGGCCGAAAAAATAAAAAAGCAGCGCCTTTTGGCTCTGCCTATATCGTCAAAAACCACCGCTGTTTTGTCTTGGGGTGTGCAAACAATCT
>JAQVWW010000004.1:0-2179 GCA_028709505.1 Eubacteriales bacterium | reverse complement strand
CGGCGGAACGGCGGGGCAGCCCGACGGTCGTTGGTTCTGCTGCAATGGCACCCCGCGCCCATGGCGCATTACGGCCTTTGCCGCGTTGCGCCCAGTCCGCAAGTGTATCCTGGGCGCGCGGCCTGCGCGCATCGCTGCGGCCATCACCCCATACGCCAATTTTACAGGTCAACATTCCGTTGCAGGCAAACCTTTGACAGCGCCGCCCCATCGGATACGCCCTCCTGGCAGACCTTTTTGCCGTGTGCATCCGTCCACCCAAAGGCTCAACCGTCTCCTGGATTATCAAAAAATATTTTACATATATCAGGAAAACTCAATCAAAATAATAAAAAATAATCGTTTTGTTTCCATTATATTCTAGTTCTGTGGATAAGCCGGCCCCATTGGCTGCGCGTTTTCCCGGCCGCGCCACAAGTCGTACAGCATAATCCCCGCCGCCACTGCCGCATTCAGACTTTCAGTCTGGCCGGCCATGGGCAGCCGGTATTGATGCGCACAGGCCTGGGCCACGGCGTCGGACACGCCGGCGCCTTCGCTGCCGATGACCAGCGCTTCGTTCGTGTACTGCCGGCGGGCAAAAAAATCCGTACCCCTAAGATGTCCGCATTGCGTATGCCAGCCGGCCCCGGCCAGCTGCGCCACGCTGTTTGCCAAATCATCGCTTTCGTACAGCGGCACGCGAAACACGGCACCCATCGACGCGCGCACCGCTTTATCACCCAGCGGGTCGGCGCAGCCCGGGCCCAGCAGCACAAAGCCGGCATTCACTGCCGCCGCCGTGCGCAGGATGGTGCCGACATTGCCGGGGTCCTGTACGCCGTCCAGCACCACCGACAGCGTGCCCGGCGCTTTTTCGGGTGCAAAGGGCTGCACGGTCCCTTCCACCAGCGCCAAAATGCCCTGGGGGGCCTCGGTTCGGCTTATCGCGCGAAAAGCAGCGTCGCCCAGCACAAATACCCGGCCGGCCTGCCGCGCGGCGCGGTCGGCCAGCGCGCCGGCAAAGTCGTCCCGCATGTAAACCTCGCGCAACGTTCGCCCGGCGTTTAGTGCCTCTTCGACCAGGTGCGGCCCTTCGGCGATAAATACGCCCAGCTCGCGCCGGTAGCGCGCTTTATCCAGTCTTTTTACCTGTTTAATGTGCTCGTTAGCCGGTGATGTGATGATCATGCCTACCCCCTTGCGCAGACAAAGAACAACCCCTGCCAAAGCGGCAGGGGCGGATGCGTTGCAAAATTATCCGGCTTTTTTGGCCCGGTTCACCAGTTCGGTGAAGGCCGCCGGGTCGTTGAGGGCCAGTTCGGCCAGCAGCTTGCGGTTGACTTCAATGCCGGCCTTCTTCAGCCCACTCATCAGCACGCTGTAGGAGACGCCGTTCATCCGGGCGGCGGCGTTGATGCGGACAATCCACATGCGGCGATACTGCCGCTTTTTCAGCTTGCGGCCGACGAACGCATGGGACATGGCCCGCATGACGGTCTGCTTGGCCACGCGGTAATGGCGGCTGCGCGTGCCGTAATAACCCTTCGCGCTCTTTAAAACTTTTCTGCGCTTTTTCAAAGCGTTTACCGATCGTTTGATTCTAGCCATCTATGATACTCTCCTTTTCACGCCTAGTCATAAGGGAGAAGCTTCTTAACGACCTTCTCCTGCGCGGCGCTGACATAATCGCCGCGGCGCAGATTGCGCTTCGTTTTGCGCGTTTTCTTGTTCAGAATATGGTTTTTACCGTTCTTTGCGCGCTTAATCTTGCCCGAGCCGGTTACGTTAAACCGTTTGGCAGCCGCGCTTCTGGTCTTCATTTTAGGCATCTTGCGTATCTCCTTTGTTCGTCTTACCCGCCTTGGGGTTTGGCGAGAGCATCATCGTCATCGTACGCCCTTCCAAAATAGGCTTGCGATCGACCACGGCTACATCGCCCAGCATACCGAGGAATCCTTCCATCACTTCTACGCCAATCTTCGTATGCGCCATCTGCCGCCCGCGAAAGCGGATGCTGACCTTGATTTTGTCGCCCTCGCCCAAAAAGCGGATGGCGTTGCGCGCTTTGATGTTGATATCGTGTTCTTCGATGGTAGCCGAAAGTTGTACTTCTTTTACCACGATTACTTTCTGGTTCTTGCGGGCTTCCTTGTCGTGCTTGGCCTGTTCGAATTTAAACTTGCCGTAGTCCATAATG
>JAQVWW010000263.1 GCA_028709505.1 Eubacteriales bacterium | reverse complement strand
TTCGTGCTTAACCTTACGCTGCCGCCGGCGCAGGTGGATGTAAACGTACACCCCAACAAACTGCAAGTTCGCTTTAGCGATGAACGACGCTTGCGCGCGCTGCTGCAAAGCGCCGTCTCAAAGGCGCTGGGCCTGCTGGCCGGTCAAGCCGTCCCGCTGGGCGTGGATAAGCCATACTCACTGCCCGATAAAGGCGCCAACCATACCCAGGTCTTTCAACCGCGCCCCCTCGCCGCGCAGCCGGTGTTGACGCGGGAAAGCCCGCCGTCCAAGCCGCAGGAAGATACCGGCGACCCGGAGCAGCACGACACCGTGGCGGTGTTTGGCGCGCCGCAGCACACGGCACAGGCCGTGCCGCCCGCCGCGCCCACCATCGAGCAGAGCGTGCAGCAGATGCGCAACATCCTAAAAAGCGCCGTTGTCGAGGCCGATCCCGGCCAGACTCATTTGGAAATCCGCCGTGCGCTGCAACAGCCATCTTCGGTGCGCGAGGTGGCTAGCATTGCCAATACCGCCGTCGAACAGGCGGGTATGCTGGAAGAAGCGCCGCCCAAAGTGTTAGGCCAGCTCTTTGACGCCTATATTCTGCTGCAGGCCGACCAAGCGCTGTATATCATCGATCAGCACGCCGCCCACGAGCGGCTGCTGTACGATAGGCTGCTAAAGCGTATGGTAGAGCGTCAGACGTGCTCGCAGAACCTGCTGATACCCCAGACCATCGACCTATCCTATGAGGAGATGGAAGTGCTGCAAGCCAATTTACCGCTGTTTGAGGAGCTGGGCTTCGTATGCCAGGAGTATGGGCGGTTATGCTATCAAATACGGGCGGTGCCGTTTATTCTGGGCCAGCCACAGGTAGGGCCCTTTTTCCGGGATATCCTCTACATGCTGCTGCGGGATAAGAACGTCACCAACGCCGAGCTGAAGAAAGAAAAGCTGATGTCGATGGCCTGCAAAAAGGCGGTAAAAGCCGGGGATAAGCTGGGCGACGCGCAGCTGAAAGAGCTGCTGCACATCGTTGCCCAGGAAAAAACACCGCTGACCTGCCCCCATGGCCGTCCGTTTGTGCTAGCCATGGAAAAAACCAATATCGACCGGCATTTTAAAAGGATATCCTGATGAAAGAAAAACTGTTGGTGCTGTGCGGCCCTACCGCCACCGGCAAGACAGCGCTGGGCGTGCGGCTGGCCCAAGCTTTAAACGGCGAAATTGTATCGGCCGATTCGATGCAGCTGTACCGCGATATGGACGTGGGCACCGCCAAGCCCGATGCTGCCGAACGGGGCGGCATCGCGCACCACATGCTGGACGTAGCCGACCCGGGGCAGCCTTTTAACGTCGCCCAATACCAGCGCCAGGCCGCCGGCGCCATTGCGGATATCGCTGCGCGGGGCAAGTTACCCATCCTATGCGGCGGTACCGGGCTTTATATCAATGCGCTGCTCTACGGCCATGACCAGGGCGACACGGCGCCGGATGCGGCTTTTCGTGCCGAAATGGCCGGGTATCTGGCCCAAAACGGACCCGAAGCGCTGCATCTTCTGTTACAGCAGCGTGATGCTGCGACGGCGGCCCGCCTCCACCCCAACAATGCCAAGCGCGTCATCCGCGCGCTGGAAATTCTGCGCGGCGGCGGCGTGGTGCCCGACGGGGAAAGCCCTCAAAAGGCCTGCTACCAGGCCTGTATCGTTGGCCTTACGATGCAGAGAGAGTTGCTGTACCGGCGTATCGATGCGCGCGTGGATGATATGATGCGCCGAGGGTTGACGGATGAAGTAAAAAAGCTGCGGGAGCGGTTGACGCCGGCGTCTACAGCGCTGCAGGCCATTGGCTATAAGGAGCTTATTGCCTTCTTGCAGCGGGAATGCAGCCTGGACGAAGCGGTGGCTCGTATCAAGCAACAAAGCCGCCACTATGCCAAGCGGCAGATGACGTGGTTTCGGCGCATGCCGGATATTCGATGGTATCAGGTAGATGACTACGCGTCGGCCGATGCGCTGGCGCAGGACGTATGTGTTTATGCAAAAGACAGGCTGGAGCTGAATTAGTATGCAAAAGTATCGTTCTATCCTCACGCAGGCCGAGCAGGATGTGCGGCCATTCTTTACGGCCATCGGCGAGACGGCGTATCAAAACCAGGTAACGGTGCTGGAGGGTTTCCGCCGCAACCGCATAGAGCTTAGGCATTTCGCCCAGAGCAGCGGCTACGGTTACGGTGATTTGGGCCGGGATACGCTGGACAGGCTGTTTGCCGACGTGCTGGGCGCCGAAAAGGCGTTGGTGCGGCCACAGATTGCGTCGGGTACCCACGCGCTGTCGCTGTGCCTGTATGCGCTGGCCCGGCCGGGAAAGGCCATTTTGAGCATCACCGGCCAGCCCTACGATACGCTGCTGGATACCATCGGCGGGGAAGGGGACGACGACGGCGACGTGATGACGCTGCACCGGCTGGGTACGCGGTTCATCCAGCAGCCGCTTACCTCCCAAGGCCAGATGGATGTAGCGCGCATGGAGCTTTGCCTACAGCGCGATGATACCGTCAATATGGTCTACATCCAGCGCTCGCGCGGCTACGAATGGCGTGATTCCTTTGGCCTTGCGCAGCTTAAAGAGGCCTGCGCCGCGGCGCGGGCGGTGCGTCCGGATATTTGCATCGTCGTGGACAATTGCTATGGCGAATTTGTTGAGCAGGCCGAGCCGCTGTCGGTGGGCGCTGACGTCATCGTGGGTTCGCTGATCAAGAACCCCGGCGGCGGCCTGGCGCCTACCGGCGCCTATTTGGCCGGGCGCGAAAAATATGTGGATATCATCCAGTATCGGCTGACGGCGCCGGGTATTGGCGCAGAGGTAGGCAGCTGGCCGGCGGGATATCAGCCTTTTTATCAGGGGCTGTTTCTGGCCCCCCATGTGGTGGGCGAGAGTCTCAAAGGCGCTGTGCTGGCCGCGCGGGTATTTGAACTGATGGGCTACGAAGTATTGCCACACTACAATATGCCCCGGGCCGATATCATCCAGTCCATCCAATTTGGTAATCGACAGGCGCTGCTCAAATTCTGCGCGGCGGTACAGGCCGCTTCGCCGGTGGACAGCCATCTGACACCCGAGCCCTGGCCGATGCCCGGCTACCAGCACGAAGTAGTCATGGCGGCGGGGGCTTTCGTACAGGGCGCTTCGATAGAACTGAGCGCCGACGCACCCGTTAAGCCGCCGTATATCGGCTATTTGCA
>JAQVWW010000262.1 GCA_028709505.1 Eubacteriales bacterium | reverse complement strand
CCGGTTCCAGTAGGCGCGGGAAAGGCAGTAGCCGATAACGGCGCTACCGGGCGCCTCATCGTGCCGCACCACGTCGATGGTGCCGATTATCTGCTGTTGGCGCGGTATTGAATGCACCACCGATAGCAGTCGTCCTGCTCCAACTGCTCTATCCACATGGCGATGACCGCTTGGCTGTCGGCAAGCGTCCGGTGTGCCGGCCAGGTTAGGTAGCGGGTCACCTCTTCGTCGCCGGCCCAGTTGGTAAACATATCCTGCGCGTCGGCGGGGGTAATACGGCGCAACAGCAGCCGCGGCGTTTGGATGGGTTGTGTGCCGATATGTCGCATCTCTTTGCCGTCCTTTTTTTGCTCCTCATTATAAGCCGCGGCGCGCTGCCGCACAACCATAAAAAACGCAGCGGCAAGTGCCGCTGCGTTACGCTATCCAAACCGATTGGCGAAAAGGCTATCCCAGTATGCCAGGCACGCGGGAAACGGTGTAGGCTTCGCCGATACAGGCCTGATGATCGGCGTCCATCTTATTGGTGCCGTGGGTGCGGCTGCCCACCAGATGGATGCAGAACTGGCCGCGCATGCCGTTGTTGCTGATGGAATCGTAGCCGTGGGGCATGCCGTTCATCGACGCCGCCAGCCGCCGGCCGTTGACGACCACCCAGATGGGGCGCCGGGTCCAGCTCCAGCCGCCGTAGCAGTCCAGCATCATAGCGGTATCGTTAAAGCTGACCGGTTCACAGTCGGCATGGTTGGTACCGCCGGTGCGCTTGACCTGAAAAGTCTTGCCGGTACGGATGTCCACAATGATGGCGATGCTCTGTTTGGGGAATACCGTGCCGGCTTCGCTCCAGTTGGGCATCGTCAGCGGCAGCGATACATCCACCGGATACGAAACCTTATCCAGCGACGAAAAGGTAGCCTTGTGCAGGCACGTGTACAGCGTGCACAGCGTATAGTTGCCGGCGATGCCGTCCACATCCAGCCGCAGCGCGCTCTGGAAGCGGCGCACGGCGTCGTAAGTGCCGTTCCCAAACAGGCCGTCTACGCTGCCGCTGTAATAGCCCAGCGTCTTGAGCGCCTGCTGCAGGTCTTTTACGTGGTAGCCGGAGCTGCCGCGCTTGAGCGCCGACGTAATCTGCTGGCTGTAATATTTGTATCCGTCGGGGCCGACAAGCTCCGACTGCGTGACGATGGTGGGTTCGGGCGACGTTTCCGGCGCCGCCGTAGCCTCGGGCGCCGCCGTAGCCTCGGGCGCCGCGGTAGCCTCGGGCACATCGCCACCGGCGGCGCCCAGCGCGGCGTTTAGCTTGGCCAGCGTGGCCGGGCCCACGATGCCGTCGGCGGCGATGCCCTGGGCCGTCTGGAATTTCTTGACGCCTTCGGTGGTCTTGGTGCCGAATATGCCGTCGGCGGTGCCCACCGCGTAACCCAGAGTGTTGAGCGCGCTTTGCAGCGCCTTGACGTCGGCGCCCGACGTACCCCGGCGCAGTGTCCGCGTCAGCGAAAGCGCGCCGGTGCTGGGCGGCGACGCAGGTTCGGCGGTGCCGCCTGCGCCGGCGGCGTCCAGCGCCGCGTAGGTGTTGGCGCCTACAATGCCGTCGGCCGTCAGCCCCTTGGCCTTTTGAAAATTGATAACGACGGTGCGGGTGATGCTGCCAAACACGCCGGTGGGCGCGACACTCATATAGCCCAGCGTATTGAGCGCGGCCTGCAGCGTCTTGACGTCATCGCCGGTACTGCCCTGCTTTAGTATCCGGGGCGCCGCGTATGCCGTGCCGCTTAGTACGGCCAGCAGAAGGGGAACCACCATAAGGGCGGCCACGACGACGGCGACAATACCCAATACCCGCTTTTTATCCACAAAAATAACCTCCCAGCTCCGATGCAACAATTCATTTCTAATTCTAACGGCTATAGCCAAAAAGTGTCAAGAAATCTACGCCAATGTTTGCACTTTATTGTCACATGTAAACAAAATGTATCCGTTTAGGGCAAGTCGCCCAAGAACTGCGCCAGCGCCTGCACGTCCTGCAGGTATACCTGCTGCAGGTCGCGCTTATAGATGATGCTGGCCGGGTGGTAAAGCGGAAAAATGCAGCCGCCGCCCTGGCCGGCGGGCATGGGCAACGCCCGGCCGTGGACAGCGCCGATGGTAAGGGCGTTGTCGTCGGCCACGGCGTGCAGCGCCGTATTGCCCAGCGTCGCCACCACGCGCGGGTTGACGATACGCATCTCGGCCAGCAACAGGTGGTAGCACAGCGCAATCTCCTCACGCTTGGGGGGCCGGTTGGACAGCGACCCGCGCACCGGATGGATTTTTACCGGGCGAAATTTGACCACGTTGGTAATATAGATATCCTGCCTATCCAGGCCCAAAACCTCCAAAAAACCGGTCAAATTCTGGCCGGCCTTGCCCACAAAGGGCTTGCGCTGCAGCGTCTCCTGCTCGCCGGGCGCCTCGCCCACCAGCATCAGCGCCGCGTCGGGATTGCCTTCGCCGCGCACGATAATCTTCTCCTGCGATGCATACACGTCGCGCAGCAGCGCATCCAGATGGGCATAGGCCTTATCCAGCTCTTTTTGCTTATTCATGTGCGCCTCCTTGTTGCTGCGCGTAACGTTGGGCGACGGCGCGCATATCCCGCCAGGCGTCGATGAGCAGCCGCTCGTCACGCAGCAGCGCCGCCGGATGAAAGGTGGCCAGATAGCTGCGGCCATCCTTTTCCTGCCAGACGCCGCGTTCGCGGGTGATGGCGAAGTTCTCGTGCATCAGGCAGCCGGCGGCAATCTTGCCCAGGCATACGATGATGGATGGATTGACCAGCGCAATCTGCCGCGTAAGGTGGGGCAGGCAGGCGCGCATCTCGCCGCTGGCAGGGTTGCGGTTGCCCGGCGGACGGCATTTGATGATGTTGCAAATATAAACCTGCTGCCGGCTTACATCAAAGGCGTCCAGCATTTTGTCCAGCAACTGCCCGGCCCGGCCGACAAACGGGCGGCCGGTGCGGTCTTCGTCGGCGCCGGGCCCCTCCCCCACCATCATGATGGCGGCGCTGTGATCCCCCTCGCCGGGAACCGTATGCGTCCGGGTATGCGCCAAATCGCAGGCCTGGCACAGGCTTATGTCGCGGTACAGCTGCTCCCATTCCTGCTTTATCATGCCCACGCTCCTTTTCTTTTAACATGCTACAGGATATCATACCAAAATTCGCGCTTCTTTTCTATCCCGGTG
>JAQVWW010000261.1 GCA_028709505.1 Eubacteriales bacterium | reverse complement strand
CGTCGGTTAAGTTGCGCGCGAGCATATTTTCTATGTGGCCGTCGCTGAGGTTGGCGTCCCGGATTTGTATGGTCAACGCCGGGCGAAGCTCCCGCTTAAGCGCCGGCAGCAGCTCGCCGTCGCGCACGCCGGGGTAACAATCCACCGCCACGACGCAGCGCTCGTTGCCTGTGCCGGTTATCGCCTTGCGCAGCGCCTGCCCGATGGCTTCGTATCCGTGCCAGGCGCTGTCTTTGGCGCCGGCGATGCGGTTGACGGGCATTTTATCGTAGTTGGATCCCTTTCGCATTCTTTACCTCCCTTTTTGTCCGTCGGCAGTGCCGGCCACCAGCGCGTGCAGGCCCAGCAGCACCGAATCCTCGGGGTGGGCGGCCAAACGAAAGTCCACCTTCCCCCAGGGCGTCCAGGCCAGATCGCCGGCGCGGCGCGTGATCCGCTCAAACAGTCCCGGGTAGCGCATCACGCCGCCGCTTAGCACGACGCGTGCCGGGTCGTAGGCGTGGATGAGGTTGACCAGCCCGGCGCTCCAATAGAGCACGCACTCCTCCAGCAGTTCCGCGGCCAGTTTATCGCCCTGCTGCTGGCAGCGGCCCAGCGCCAAAAAGTCGACGACGTCCTCGTGCGCCAGCAGGCTTTGGGCATAGCCCGGCGCTTCTTTGGCCATCAGCGGCAGCGCCCAGGTGCTGGCCTGGGCCTCCAGGCAGCCTATGTTGCCGCAGCTGCAGCGCCGTCCCCGCGGGTTTACCGTGATGTGCCCGCCCAGGCAGCCGGCCTGATGGTGCCCGCCGCGCAGCAGCCGCCCGCCTATCATGGCGGCGGTGCCCACGCCGGTACCCAGTATCATCAGCGCCAAATCGCCGCAGCCGTTGCCGGCTCCGTAGGCGTGTTCGCCCATCAGCGCAGCATTGGCGTCGTTCTCCACCACCGCCGGCCGGCCAAACGCTTTCCCGGCCCAGCCCACCAAATCCACGTCGGCGGCGTCGGCATATTTACCGTTGCTGGTCAATATCCTCTGGCGGGAGGCGTCCACGATGCCGGGAAAGGCCACGCCCACGCCGGCCGCGTTATCCGCGGCGCCGGCCATGCCTTTTACCGCCGCCGCCACATCGTCCAGCCGCGCGGCCAGCCCGCCCTGGGAGCGGGCATCCAGTGTCTGCCGCGCCAGTATCTGTCCGTCCTGCACCAGCGCAATCTTGATGCGCGTGCCTCCAAAATCCACGGCAATGCTCTTCATAATTGCTCAGTCCTTTTTAAACTGTACGTTGTAGACGAATTTGTCCGAGCGGTAGTAGGCGTAGCACAGCTCCAGCAGCTTCTCTCCGCGGTTGAGCACGTGGCGCTTGCGCAGCAACACCGGCACATTTTCACGCAGGCGGAGTTTGTCGCTGAGATAGTCGTTTAGCGGCAGCGCGCTTATCTCCTCGTTGGAGATGTGCGCGTGGGCGTTATAGCGCTTCTCCAGCACGTCGTAGAGCGGGCCGGAAAAGTCTTCCTGGGCATGGATGCCCACCCGCGGATGGAAATAGCTTAAAAACAGCACCACCGGCTGACCGTCGATACCGCGGATGCGCTCCAGCCGGCACAGACGCGTACCGGCTTTCACGCCCATGTCGAAAGCCACTTCGTCGTCGGCGCTTACCCAGCTGACCGATTGGGACAAAAGTTCCATGGCGATGCCCTGGGCGCTCATCTCCTCGGAAAACCCGCTCCAGCGCTCCAGCGTCGTGGAGATGCGCCGCCGGTTGACCATCGTGCCGATGCCCTTTTTACGCACCACCAGCCCGTCGCGCACCAGCTTATCGATGGCGGTGCGGTACGTGTTGCGGCTGACGCCAAAGGCGTTGGCCATCTCCCACTCGCCGGGCAGCAGCTTGCCGTTCTGGTATTTTTCCTGCTGTATCATCTGGCGCAGGTACCGCTCTATCTGTACGTGCAGCGGGATGGGCGAATGGTGGTCGATGGGAGTCGTCATCCCTTTTCCTCCTGGCGCACCAGCGCCGGCGCGCCGTTTACACATTTAATCCGAACAGGAATGCCCCGCTCACGCACAAAATCGTAGTCGTGCCCGGCGTCGGCCGGCCAGCACGCGCCCACGGCCAGTACGCCGTCTGCGGTATTGGCAATGCGGTGCGCAACGCCGCCGGCGATGTAATGCAGCGAGCCCGGCTCCATCTTTTCCGCCGTGCACGCGCCTGCCTCGTCCATCATCAGCAGCACGCCCTGGCCCTGGATACACCAATAATACTCGGCGCGCTGTTTATTTGCGTGGATATGGCCGCGGGTCATAAAGTACTCATCGCCCACGCGGCCGCTGTGCACAAAGCTGGTGCCAAACATCAGCCCGCCGGCGGTGCCGTCGGCCTCCTTTTTGTGCATCTGCACGCGGTATACCACCGTATCGGCGCGCAGCGCGGCATAGGCCTGCGCATCGGCAAATACGTTTGCCAGGCTGCCCAGCGTAGTCTGGCTGTGTAAGATCGCGTCGGCTGCGTCGCCGGGCGTCAGCGTGCCGGTGGCCCCGTCCACGTATACTTCGGCCCGGCGTATCATCTGCGCATCGCTATGCATAAAGCACCTCCATCGTATCAAACTTTAAATGTTTAAACATATGAACATCTTTATTGTACCACGGCGTCTTGCGCTGTCAACGCCGTATCGGCAGGTAGGCAAAACACAGCAAGGTTGTCTGACTTGCGCAAAAAACTACCATTTGGCGAGAATTTTTAAAAGGCAGGCGGCATTTATTGCTATAGAATATTATTTAATACTTTCCACCGCTATATACGGATATTCTCCTGTGCAAGCTCCCCTCCTACCCGCTGTCGCGCGGCACATGTCCTATCCGCAGTTGACGATACCCGCGCGCTCTGTTACATTTTGCTCATATCCTGCGCAAAAGAAGGGAGCCCGGCGATGAAAAAAATACTGATGCTTTATTTTTCCCATGAATCCAATACGTTTACGCCCCTTACCACACGGCTTTCGGATTACGTCGTCAAAGAGGCAGACGACATGCTGCCGCTGGTGCAAAAGGCAGCCGATGTGCTGCGCGCCGCCGGTTACGCCGTGGTGCCCTCGATATACGCCGCCGCCGGCCCTTCGGGCGTCAACCAGCGCGAGGTCTATGAGTATGTAGCCCAAAAGGTCAGCCAAACCATCGATGCCCATCCGGAGATTGCCGGCGTATGGATGCACCTGCACGGCGCCATCTACGTCGAGGAAATCGGCCATGCG
>JAQVWW010000260.1 GCA_028709505.1 Eubacteriales bacterium | reverse complement strand
TGCCCGCCCGGCGAAATCAAGGGTCTGCCCTTTTGGAACAACGGCGTCAAGTTTTTTACCATCATGGGTCCCAACGCCGAGAAGATAGAGTTCTGCCAGATTCTATAACCCAAACCCACGCCATTACCGCCGCCGAAAATTCCAGTGATGTTACGGCGGCTTTTTTGTGCGCCTTTTGCATAGTGATAGGTAAGCCGTCTGTCGGCGGCGGCGCTTGCCGCGCGGGATTGCGCCGTGAAATATCTGCCTGCCGCCGCCGCGCAAATGCGCAAGCCCACGGCATATTTTCCCCGCCGGGCCATATATATGCTGATGAGAGCGTGAGAAAAAGGAGTGGGAGCATGGCGGAATATGATGTGTATCAGGAGATAGCGCAGCGTACCGGCGGCAGCGTATATATTGGTGTCGTCGGCCCCGTACGCACCGGAAAGTCTACCCTGATCCGGCGGTTTATGGATTTGCTGGTAGTACCGGAACTAAAGGACGAGTGGTACCGCGAGCGGCTGGTGGACGAGCTGCCCCAGAGCGGCGCGGGCCGTACCATTATGACCACGCAGATAAGCTTTGTGCCCGGCGAGCCGCTGGAGGTGGAACTATCCGACAAGACCAAGTGTAGCATCCGAATGGTGGATTGCGTGGGCTTTATGGTAGACGGCGCGCTGGGCGACAGCGAAGACGGCCTGCCGCGCATGGTGCGCACCCCCTGGCAGGAGGAGGAGATGCCCTTTAAGACCGCCGCCGAAGTGGGCACCCGTAAGGTCATCCGCGATCACGCCACGATAGGCCTGGTGGTGACCACCGACGGCACCATTACCGATTTGCCCCGGGACAGCTACATCGGCGCCGAGGAAAAGACGGTGCAGGAGCTTAAGGAGCTGGGCAAGCCCTTTGCCATCGTGCTCAATACCCGTGCGCCCGACGCGCCCACCGCCCAGCGCCTGCAGCAGGAGCTGGAGGAGCGCTATGACGTGCCGGTTGTGCCGATGGACGTGTTGCACATGAGCCGTGACGACGTCGGCGAGATACTCGAGACGGTGCTCTTTGAATTCCCGGTGCGCCAGGTGGATATCCAGCTGGACGAGTGGGTACAGGCGCTGCCCGACAGCCACTGGCTGGTGGCCAGCCTCATGGACAACCTGCGCGACGCGGCCGACGACATGACCCGCCTGCGCGACTATCAGGACTTTGCCCAGAAGCTGTCGGTGTGCGAGTTTATCGACGGGCTGGACATGGACAATATCTATCCCGGTACCGGCACGCTGCAGGCCGACTTGAAACTGCCCCGCAGCCTGTACTACCGGGTACTGAGCGAGGAGAGCGGCATAGAGGTGCAGGACGAGGCGCAGCTGATGAGTCTGATGTACGAGCTGGCCGCATCCAAACGGGAGTTCGACCGTATGTCCCAGGCGTGGCGGGCGGTCAAAGAGGGGGGATATGGCCTTATCAAGCCCACCATGCAGGAGATGAACCTGGAGGAGCCGGAGATCGTCAGAACCGGCGGCAGGTTCGGCGTGCGGCTCAAGGCCCACGCACCGTCCTACCACCTCATCCGCATAGACCTGGACACCGAGATATCGCCCTTTGTGGGTACCGAGCGCCAAAGCCAGGAGCTGGTGTCGCTGCTGCTGGAGGGCTTTGAGGAGAACCGGGCCGGCATCTGGGATACGCAGATGTTCGGCAAGCCCATGAGCGAGCTGGTACGGGAGAATCTGGCGCACAAACTGGTCAGCATGCCCGAGGATGCCCAGCGCAAAACGCGTACGGCGCTGTCCAGGGTTATCAACGACGGCAAGGAGAATCTGTTCTTCCTGACGTTCTGATGCATAGTGACGGTGAGGGAGGGCTTTGCCCTCCCTTTTCGCGTGCTGTATGCGCTGGTTAAAGCATACGCCGGTTCCCGTTTGCGCGGATTTATCGGGCAATGCCCGTCCTATCGGCTCTTTTTCTTTTGGCCGGCATGCGCTATACTGTGAAAAAACACACATTGAAGGAGCAGCGCATGCAAAAAAGAGCATTGATCGTCGTCGATATGCAGAACGACTTTATAACCGGCGGCCTGGGCACGCCCCAGGCGCGTGCTATCGTGCCGTATGTGGTGGAAAAAATTGCTCGGCGCCGCGCCGACGGTTGGGACGTGCTGCTGACGCAGGATACGCATCCCACCCATTATCTGCAGACGCGCGAGGGCAAGGCGCTGCCGGTGGAGCACTGCGTCGACGGGACGCCGGGCTGGGAAATCTGCCCCGAAGTGCGCGCGGCCTGCGGCGACGCCCGCTGTTTTGAAAAAGGGGCGTTCGGCTCGCTGACGCTGGCCCAGCACGCCCGGCAGGCGGGTTATACGCACGTTGAGCTGGTGGGCGTGTGCACCGATATTTGCGTCATATCCAACGCGCTGCTGCTGCGCAGCGCGTTGAGTGAAGCGCAGATTGGCGTGGATGCGGCGGGCTGCGCCGGCGTGACGCCGCAGCAGCACGAGACGGCGCTTGCCGCCATGCGGGCCTGCCAGATAGACATCGTATGAAGAAACTCATCATCATCGGCGGCACCATGGGCGTGGGCAAGACCGCCACCTGCCAGGCGTTGAAGAAGCTTTTGCCACGCTGCGCTTTTTTGGACGGCGACTGGTGCTGGGATATGGAACCGTTTGTTGTGACCGACGAGACCCGGGCTATGGTGATGGACAACATTATCCATCTGCTGCGGAATTTTTTGCGCTGTACGGCCTATGAGTATGTGATATTCTGCTGGGTGTTGCACCGGCAGGATATCTGGGACGACGTGCTGGCGGCGCTGGCGGGCGAGGCGTTCGAGCCGCACTGCTTTTCGCTGGTCTGTACCGAACAGGCGCTGCGCGCCCGCCTGCAGCGCGACATCGACGCCGGCCTGCGCACCGCTGACGTCGTGGAGCGTAGCGTAGCGCGCCGGTATCTTTACGATACGCTGGGCGCGCAAAAGATTGACGTCAGCGCCCTAAGCGCTGCGCAGGCGGCACGGCAGATTGCCCAAAGGGTGCGCACATAGCAGGAAGATGCCGGCAGCGCGAACGCACGAAGCGGATTGCCCAAAGGGTGCGCAAGTAGCCAAAAGAGGCCGGCAGCGCTAACGCACGAAGCGGATTGTCCGGAGGGTGCGCAAGTAGCCAAAAGACGCCGGCAGCGCCGAGATTGCGTTGTTTTCCCGCCGCAGGGCGACGGGGCGTAGCAAGGGGGTTGTTGTGCCCGGCACGGCGGTTGC
>JAQVWW010000003.1 GCA_028709505.1 Eubacteriales bacterium | reverse complement strand
TAAGCACAATCTGGGCAGCGACGCCTATGGACCGGCTTTTTTACGCGCCTACGGCCTGGCCCCGGCCGACGAAGCCAAGCTGCGTTACTATCTGCTGCTGGACGAACTGTTTTAGTAAGCCGCCATTGGGGCGATATAGGGGGGACGGACGATGATTTTTACCGGAGTATGCCTGATTACCGGCGACGTGCCGCGGCTGGTACAATTTTACGAGTACGTGCTGCGATGCCCGGCCCGCGGCGACGATACGCGCGCCGAAATTGCAACGCCGGGCTGTGCGCTGACCATCTGCACGCAGCAAGCTGCCCGCAGCGATATGGGCTTTGGCCTTACCAGCAGCTGCGGCGCGAGCCGGACGATTCTGCGCTTTGCCGTGGACGACGTTGACGAAGAATACCAACGCTTACGGCGCGTGGACGTATCCTTTGCCTGTCTGCCCACCAGCCATTCCTGGGGCGCTCGGACCGTACACTTTCACGACCCCGACGGCAACCTCGTAAGCTTTTACCGCCCGCTGGCGCAGCCGGAGGCTGACACCGACGCCTCGGCGGATAGCACCGGCGCGTGACGGCATGCGCCCGGCGCAACCCTCGGGTCAGCGCCGGCTGCCAAAAACCCTGCAGGCGCGCAAGGCTTTTGCCCGGCGTCGTCCATATTCTATAACGCCCCGCGTAAACGACCGGCGGGCGTCCTCGTCCGGTTAAGGCAGTATTGTGCGCGGAAGCCACGCGTGTGGCGCGTTATCGTGTTCCTCGCCGCCCGTACCCCTAAACAAAATACGATACCAGCACAAAGACTCCGTCTTTGGGATAAATACGCAAAAAATACCCCGCGTGAAGCTTTGCGCGGGGTATCTGCGTTATGCCGGGCGATGCGCTTACAGCGCGTCGTCGATGAGCTGCTGGATGCGGGGCTTGGGCAGCGCGCCCACACTTTTGGCCGCCACCTGGCCGTTTTTAAAGACCGCCAGCGTCGGGATGGACATGACGCCGTATTTCTGCGCCAGCTCCGGCGATTCATCCACATCCACCTTGCAGACCAGCGCCTTTCCGTCGTACTCCTGGGCCAGCTGTTCCACCACCGGCGCAATCATGCGGCAGGGGCCGCACCAGGCCGCCCAAAAATCAACCAGAACAGGTTTATCCGCCTGGAGCACCTGTTTATCAAAGCTATCCGTCGTTGCATGTAGTAAGGCCATATTGCATTCTCCTTTCGTTCGCGTATTTTCAGTATACCACCAAATACCCATAATTATGTAAAGACGCCGCATTTCATCCATACGGCCTATATGGGTTTTTCTTTTTATTTTCTCACAAGATTGACACAGAAACTACATACTTTTTTAAAATCCTTTTGCTATGATAAGGGTAATAAGGAGGGCGGCAATATGAAAAAAACATTTGTTATGGCTGTCAGCGTCGACGCGCGTCAGGAGTCGTCGGCCCAGCTGCAGCAAATCCTTACCGCCAACGGCAAAATGATCAACCTTCGCTGCGGTTCCCATGATTCGGGCAGCGAGCAGGGGCTTATCATCCTAAAGCTCAAAGGCGCCCGCGATAGGATTTCGGGCATGAACAACAGCCTAAACGATATCGAAGGTGTCTCCAGCAAATATATGGAGATCTAGTGCGGCGGCACTCGTCCCTCCGTAAAGATGCGTCGCCGCGCGGCACATGGCGGCGCTGTTTGCACGTGCGCCGGTACCTGCCCGCCGCATGTTGGGCGGCCAGCGTCGTTTCGGCCCCGGCAACTGACGTGCGCCGCGTCGATTGCCCTTCCCGTATCCCCGCCCGTGCGCTTTGCCGCGGCCTTCTGCCGTAGGTCTTTCCCCGGCACGATGGCGGCAGCCGGCGCGCGTTTGCCCGGCAGTTCCCGTCCCCGGGCGTCCGCAAGATCCCCGGCGTATGGATCAAAAGCAAAGGCTGTCCCAAAGCCCTGCCGGCGTTGAGACAGCCTTGTTGCGGCAAACAGCTTTTGTTTGCCGCTCTTTATTTTTCGGCGCGGCGCGGCGTAAGGCCGGCAAAGGCCGCCAGCGGAAAATACCGGCCGGGGCAGCTGGTTTGCGCGCCGGGCATCTGCCCATGGCCGCGCAGGTAGGCGATGTCCGGATATTTGCGGCACAGCCCGGCGATAAGCGCCCGGGCGGCTTTGATCTGGCGCTCTTCCATGCCCTCGTCGCAGTCCAGGCCGGGCAGCGGCTCAAAGCAGCCTTCAAAACAGACGGCCAGCGTTTCGCGGTTGTTCTCGTACCCCGGCCGGCCCAGCGCCGTGTGCGTGCCGCAGTGGGCGCCCACCTCCTCTTCGGGCCGCAGCGCATAGACGGTGCCGTCCTTGGCCACCAGGTAATGGTAGCCGGCGCCGCGCCAGCCTCTGTCCCGGTGCATCGCATGGATACGCGCCGGCGTGGCGCATACCATGCCGCTGTGGTGCAGTACGATACCCCGGGTGGCTTTGCGCAGCTTGGCCTGGCCACAAAAAACCAAATCGGTGCGCTCAACTTTCATCTTGCTCATGCTGCTGGGCGTCGCGCAGCTCCAAAAGCGCCCGGGTGACGGCTTTGGGCAGCGGCACGCCCATGCCGCCGAGGTTTTCCAGGATGCTCAGTCCTTCGTTGGCAATGTAGAATAATGCGGCGCTTGAGCGAAACAAATCGTTTTGCAAGCCGCCTAACCTGTCCAATTGCGCGGCAACCACTACCACCAGCAAGATGGCGCCTTTTTTTAGCAGGCCGTGGAAGCCCACCGACGAGCTGAGTTCCCCCGTCTTTGTGGCGCGGATGACGCCGCTTAGATAGTCGCAGGCTACCACGCACAGCAGCACCTGCAGCAGCGTATCCCATCCGCCGAACAGCCACATTACGCCGCCGAGGGCCACCGCCAGCGCCGGACGCAGGTAGCGTGCCGAAAAATCATGCATGGTTCTCCTTCTGCCCGGCGCATAGATCGGCGCACTGATAAAATTCCTGGCGGCTCATGGCGCCCCGGCGCAGCTGGGACAGCGCCAGCTGCAGCCGCGCCCAGCGGCGCAGCCGTACGCGGTCGTCTTTTGTTCTCATATGCTTCCCCCTTTAGTCGCTCACCTGTTCATAGCATAGCTGCAGCGCGCCCAGCCGCAGCGCGCCGCCGTCGGTCTTTTCCAGCTCCAGCCCAATGCGCCGCCCCCGGCCGTAGAGCGGCACGCGCACCACCGTCTCCTGTGCCGGCAGGCTGATATCGGCGACGCGTTGGCTGGCGTCAAACCGCTCGCGCAAGCGCAGCGTACCCTGCCCCCGCACCGAAAGATAGCAGCCCACCATGCGCTTGACGCTTTGGGGCCTGCCCAAATCGCGCAGCGGCATCTGCCAGTTCAGCGCCAGCGTGGCGCCGTCACCTTCGTAGCGCAGCACGTTCTGTCCATCGGTAAAATACAGCGCATCCTGCCAGATGAGAAAGCCGTGCACCGTCATCCCCTCTTTGAGCCAGAAGCTCTCGCGGATCAGGTCGTACTCGATGACGGCATTGTTGTGGGCCGCGCCGTCCAACGGTACCGCCAGATACAGCCGGTTTTTCCAAATGGCGGCGCAGGCGCCGTCCACCGCCGCAGCGTGGATGCGCCGCTCGATGTCGCGTATCCTTCCGGCGTGCAGCGGCCGGGCCCGCAGGCCGTCGTACAGCATCAATCCGTCGTCGGACAGAAAGTAGGCTCTGTCGTGCCAGGCGCATATGCTGCCCGGCGCGATGGCTCCCTGTGTGGCGTACACCTGCACCTTCTGGTATTCGCCGGGATAAGCGCCCACAATGCGAAAGGCCGCCCGACGCTTGAACACGACGATGTCGTCCAGCAGATTGGCCAGCGCCGTCACGCGGTCGCCATCCCAGGTCTGCAGCTGGATTTCACCGGCGGCATCGCTGCCCGACGTCCAATTGTCCGGGGCCATGTCGTCGGAATAGAACACCGACTGGGCCGCGTCGTGCACGCCGCCTACCCACAGCCGTTCGTAATGCAGCGCCAGGCAGCCGCCGCGGGGGGCGCGGGTCTGCTCGTCGCTATAGAACAGCCTTTGCAGCGTGCCGCTGCCGTCCCAGCGGTACAAGTCGTCTACGCCGTTGCCCAGTATGACGATGTCGGTATCGCCGCTGCGAAAGTTCAGGTAGGAAAACGCGCCGCTGCGCACCGGCATATCGCCGCGGATGCTGACCCAATCCGTCCCGGTCCAACGCAGCACGTCGTCGTCGGTGGCGGCCAGCAGCGTGGATGCGGTTTTGCCCTGGGCATCCTGGGCGTGGTGCAGCATCAGCCGGCGCAGACCGGCCAGCTCCATGCCCGGCACCGCCTGGGGCGCCGGCACGGCCCGCAGCATGTCCTGCTCCGCGGTGCAGTTGACGGCCTGATACACCGCCGATACCGCCGTGTTATCGGCGGCTGCGCTCTGGTCGATACCCGCCGAAAAATCCCGCAGCACCAGCCAATTCTGTTGGGGTTCCCGCCATTGCGCGCTCATATCGGCGCCCCGCTACAGGCATTCCGGCTCCATGCCGGCGTTGCGCAAAATGTGCACGATGGGTTCGGGCACGGCGACGTAGCTATCGCGGCGGATGAGATACAGCTTGCCGTTTAATCCCACCTCCACGTGGTCGCTTTGGCCCTCGGCCTTGGGCAGGCGGATGGTGATACGGCCCGCTGCGTCTACCGGATCGGCATCGGCGTGGGCGGCGTGTTGCTGCATGTTCAAGGTAGTGTTGATTTTCTTAGCCATGGAAATCCTCCTTTGTTATGGGTGGTATGTTTGCGGTATGCGGTGGGGCCGGACGCGTGCTTGAATGGGGTTCAACAGCTGCCGGCAAGTATAAGCCCGCCGCTTGCCGTGCGTGCAGGGATGGCCGGCTAACGCACGCATTGACGTTAAAACCATCAAACAAATCGTTTTGTTATTGCAATTTATTGGTGCCTTTGTTTTCTTTGCGGTGTATTTTGCATCGGCTGGCTGCGCTTTGCACCGCTCCTGCGGGGCCGGCCTTACACCGGCGCATTTTTGCCTATGGCGCAAGACGCCCAAACAGGCGGGATTTTTTGATTGGGGGAAGGGCCGCCCTTCCCCCTGGCATTGTGCTTTGGTTAGGCGCTAAAGCCGTGTTCGATACGTACCATCCACCCCTGCTGCAGGATGGCGGCGGCAAAGGCATCCACCTTCCAACCCACGGTGGAGATCTGATCCAACGGATCCGACGCGCCGCCCGAACCGGCGGGCTTTACGATACTGCGGGCGTTGCCGCTGCCTTCGATGTCGACGACGCCGTAGGCATCGCGGCCCACCACCAGCGTAGAGGCCACCGGCGCGCCGGCGGCACCAGCGCCGCCGCCGTACACGCTTTTGCCGTTTAGGTCGGTGTCGGTGCCGGTGTAGCCACTCTTGAGCGTGATGACGTTATCCTGAGCCGCCGTCACCGTATCACAGTATACGTTGCCTGCCGACAGCGGAATCATAATCTCCCTGCCCACCAGCGCCTGGGCCTCCTCTTGGGAGATGGTTTCGACGATGGTCAGTTTTTTCGTAGCCGAAGCGTAGGCAGACGCGGCTGCGGCGGTGGCGCTGACGCTGCCCTGCGCCACAACGGGCGCGGTAAACTTCTTGGCCTCGGGCGTCTCTACCACAATGACGCCGTAGAGGCGGCCGATTTCGCCCGAGAATATCTGCTCGGCATCCTGGTACTTGGACACATCCTGCCAGGTTGCATCCTCCTGCATGTCGTACACGGTGTCCGGCCCCACGATGGCCACGTAGTAGCCCTTGCCGCCGCGCATAATCTGCGGCGCCTTGGCCTTTTTCAAGATGCGGGCGGCCTTGCGCAGGTCGGCGCTGGTCAGCTTGTCGGCGGCGCTCAGCTCATAGCGGTGGGCCTTATCGCCCACATACAGCACGTTGCTGCCCTTGTGCAGCACGTCGCGGATGATGTTGTCCACCGACAGCGCGCCCTGGTCGGCCATCAGCACGATGGCGTCGCTGACCACCGGGTCGATGGCGGTGATGTCCAGCAGGTCAGATACCGATACATAGCCGCCGTAGCCGGCCACGGTGGCGGTAATTTCGGTCATCGAGAGGTTCTGCCCGTCGGGCACCACGCCCTCGGTCAGCGGCTGCGTGATGGCGCCAAAAGGCGTCCATTTGCGGAAGCTGACAGCCTTGCCGCCGTTGCGGGGCATCGGGCGCTTTTGGGCGTAGGTGTAGTGTACCAGCTTGGGCTTCATCTCCTCGATGAGCCGGCGGTCATAGTAGGCTTTTACAGTGGGGGCGATGCCGTTTGCGGTGGTTAACGCGGTATTGAGTGCCATTTTATTCCTCCTTTGTATTTAGCCCGGCATGGCGGTGCGCGCCGGGGCGGGTTCGGCCAGCGGGTCGTATGCCCGGGCCAACTTTTGCGGCTGCGGGCGGCCCACCGGCCGGGCCATTAAGAAGTAGCGTGTTTCGTCATAGATGTGATCCTCGGATGCCGTGTCCACATCCTCTACGCGGGCAGCGTCGTAGCATAGCGTGGGCAGCGTGCGGATGAAGTCGCGGCACGTGTCAAACACGTACAGCCCCGGCCGGCCGCCTTCGTCAAAGCGCAGCCGATAGTGCAGCTGCATCTTGCCGGGCAGCCGGGCGTTTTCACCGGGTTGAAAATAGATACCCTGCTGCTCCATCTGCCGGCTGACCGACTCTCCGCGGCTGCCGTCCCAGATGCTGGGGTCGGCGATGCCGATGACGTTGCGTCCCTGCTCGTGCACGTCCTCGCTTTGGCGTATCTGCGCGGCAATTTCGCCCGGCGACAGCTGTAGGCCGACGTTGTTGCCGCCGCCGTACCATTCGCGATAGCGATAAACGCGTCCGTCAGGGGCCACCGCCCACCATCCTACCGAGAACGGACGCGCGAAGCCAAAATCGAACGATCGGTAGCGCGGCCAGCCCGCCGGGATGTCGAACGGTGAAATGACGTGCGTGTGCAGCCCGTCTGTGTAATGCGCCGGGTCGTCGCGCCATTCGGTGAACACCTGCCCTTCGAACGTGTCCCACCGGCCGTGCAGCAGTGCGTCGCGCAGCGCGCGGGGCTTTTGCTCCAGCTCAAAGAGGTAATCCCGCGTCAGATACGGGTTGTCGGTGGCCCGGGCGGGGATGTATTGGACCACGCGGTTGCGGGTAACGCCCAGTAGCGACGAATGCACGCGCTGGATATGCCGGCCGCCGCCGGGGTGGGCGTTGATGAAGTAATCCTTGACCCAAGCGTGGCCGCAACCGCCGGGGTTGGCGGTGCAGCGGACCACCGGCCGGCACCGCAGCGCCGTTTTGGCCCGCAACCGGGTTTTCAGGTAGTCGTATACGTCGCGGGGGAAGTGCGTCAGCTCGTCGATAAACAAGTGCTGAATCTCAGCCCCCTGGTAGCTGAAGCGGTCGGCGTCGTGCTGGCATGGGCGAAAGCGCATCACCGAGCCGTTGCACAGCCGATATTCGTGCTTGCCCTCCAGATAGGCGCCCAGGCCGGCGGGGATGCTGGCGCGCGCCTCGCTTATAAGCGTATCCTCCAGCTCCCGATAGGTACGGCGCATCAGATAGGCGGCGGTGCCGGGGTACGTAAGGCAGCGCAGCAGCGCTTCCATCACCACAGCCTTGGATTTGCCGCCGCCGGCCGCTCCGCCGTAGAGCAGCTCGTCGGCGTCGCTTTGGTGGAAAAGCTGCTGCCGGGGTGTGGGCAGATAGTCCAGCGTTATTCGCATGGCGGCTCATCCGGGGGCCGGGGCACGTGGTGCACCAGCGTGATTCCCGCATCGCCCTGCTCCTCGCGCTCCATTCCCTTAATGGCGCCGTCCATCACTTTGATGGCGCTCTCCAGCATCTTGCCGTCCTCATTTGCCCTCTCCGCCACGCGTTTGATGGCCACATCCACAGCGCGGTCGGCCCATTTTACAAACTTACGGTAGACTTCCCGATGGTTTTTGGGTTTTGCACGCAACCTGATGCCTCCTTCTTTGCATAATGTGCGAACATTTGTTCCCGTCCATTATACCTGCGGCTGCTGACCAAAACTGGACGGTACACCGCTTGACAAATGTTTTTTCATGGTTTCCGGGGCGGGAAGTGTTGCCCGCGCCGATCCGCACCCGTCATTTACGCTGCGCAAAGCGATAGGCAAACGGTTTGTACCGGCTTGCCCGCCCGCCTCTATGCCAAAGTGCCGTATGCTCGGCCTGCACCATGTGTTTTTTCCCACACAAAAAGCGGCAGGTCTTATCCTGCCGCTTTCGCAATACTATATGAAACAAATCGTTTTGTTTTGTCCTTATTGGCTATTGCACGCGTTGAAACACCGGTATAATCTCCAGCGGTGCCGGCGCCGTGACGGTGCGACCTCCCTGGAGCACTTCGTTGGTGTCCACGTTGCGCCACTGCCCGGCGGGCAGGTAGACGCTGCGCTGCGTGACGCCGGCAGCCATCACCGGGGCCACCAGATAGTCCGCGCCAAACATATACTGATCGTTTAAGTCCCAGCAGGCATTGTCTTCGGGGAACTCGTAGAACATGGCGCGCATCACCGGCGCGCCGGTTGCGTGGGCTTCATCCATCAGCGCCTTGATGTAATCGTGCATATCGTAGCGCACGTTGATGTAGCGGGTAAAGATGGCCAGCGCGTCGTCGCCATAGCTCCACACCTCGTTGTCCGATCCGCTGGGGAACGCGCCGCTGCCGGTACCCTCGCCGGCCACAGGCTTGGCGCCGGGCAGACGGTTGCCGTGCAGCCGCATCACCGGCGAGTACGTGCCGAACTGGAACCAGCGGATGAGCAGCTCCGTAAAGGCCGGGTCCTCGATGTTGCCGCCGATAAAGCCGCCGATGTCGGTGTTCCACCAGGGTATGCCGGCCAGCCCCATGTTGACGCCGTTGACAATCTGGTTGCGGAAGGCCTCATAGGTGCTGGGAATATCGCCGGACCAGGCCACGGCGCCGTACTTTTGCGTACCCGCCCAGGCGCAGCGGGACAGCGTTACCACGCTCTTGCCCTCGGCACGAAGCCCGTCATAGAAGGCCTTGGCGTACATCGACGGATAGATGTTGCCCACCTGGTTGTTGGGGCCCAAGTGGTAGCGATAGTTATCAAAGTCGTAGTTGGTATATTCGGGCTCGGCCACGTCCAGCCAGAATAAATCGATGCCGTATTTCCCGTAGTTTTCTTTTACCTGATCCCACAGGAACTCCTGCGCCTTGGGGTTGGTGGCGTCGGTAAACAGCGTGCTGCCCTGGAAGCTCATCGAAATGGGCAGGCCGTGCTCGGCGCTGATGAGCAGGCCCTGTTCCTGCATCGCCGGGAAGTTGACGCTCTTGCTGTCCACCGTCGGCCATACCGATACCATCAGCCGCACGCCCAGCTCGTTGAGCTCGTCCACCATGGCCTGCGGATCCGGCCAGTACTTGGGGTCAAAGCTCCAATCGCCCTGATAAATCCAGTGGAAGAAATCGATGATGATAACATCCAGCGGGATGTTGCGCCGCTTATACTCGCGGGCGACGCTGAGCAGCTCCTCCTGCGTGCGGTAACGCAGTTTGCACTGCCAAAAGCCCATCACGTCCTCGGGCATCTCGGGCGCGTGGCCGGTGGCGTCGGCATAGTTGGATACGATCTCCCGCGGCGAGTCGCCGGCGGTGATCCAGTACTCCAGCTGCTTCGTGGAGCGTACCTTCCACTGGGTCATATTGGTGCCAAAGACCGCCTCGCCCACGGCCGGGTTGTTCCACAAAAAGCCATAGCCCAAATTAGACACGGCAAACGGAACGCTGATCTGCGTGTTGCGCTGAGCCAGCTCCAGCACACAGCCCTTCAGGTTCAGGTTGGGCTGCTGGTACTGCCCCATGCCGTAAATTTTCTCGTCGGGGCGCGCCTCAAAGCGCTGCGTGACGGCAAAATCACCGCCGATGATGGGTTTATACTCCCGCGCTTCGATGACCGCCGCCGCGCCCTGGGGGCTGGGGTTACTCCAGCAACGCGTGTATTCCTCAAGGATGAGCTGGTCTTCTTTAAAATAAGATATCTTGCCGGTCTTTTTGACAAATACCTTGATTTTACCGTTGCACAGCGTAGCGCCCTCTTCGGTAATGTGGATGGCCACGTCGGGACAGGATGCCGGTTCTTCGGTCAGCGCCCAGCATTGCTCAATGAACGCCGCCTGGCGCGTGGCGCGCATGCGCAGAGAGTTTTTACCCCAGGGCTCCAAGCAAATCTGCTCGGTACCTTCGCGGCACAGCAGCCGCTGCCCTTGCTTCTCAAATAACATGTGGAAATCCTCCTTTGCCTTTTAATAAGGGTTTCTTATATTATCCACATTCATAATGGTTTTGTCTTGCTGTATTTTTGCGTTAACATAAAAAGTTTTTATCACAAGCCCTTATTCGGCGATAATACCGCAGTTTTTCCCCTCGTTTCATTTGCCGCATAGGTCCCTAGCCGACGTTATCCGCGCGTTTATGTGGTGTACTTCTCCACCGCCTACGGCCCGTTGCAGATGTCAACCCCAACCTTTTTTATTAGGCACGCGCAGAGCGGCGCTGTGTACGCAGTCGGCCCCATCGGCCAACTCAAAGAACAGCCGCAGCACCCGCCGTAAGGATGGCAGCCAGGGGATTGGCCAGGCCCTTGTCCGGCACCGAGCCATAAACAGGCTCTGCCCAACAGCACCACCAGCAGACATAAGCCCAGCAGAAAGCCTTTCATCTTGCTGATCTTCATCTCATATTCCTCCCTTTTAAGGCCTGCACCGGACCACGTGCGAGGTGTCGCGGGAGATTAATGCTTTTTCGGTGGAAGAGCGGATTCTTTCTTTTATTGTAAAAGAAAATGAGCCGCCAGGCCCGCACTTCGGTTTTTGGATACTATTTGGTCTCCTCAATCAGCTTCAGCACTTCTTCCACCTTGGCGGTGTCGCCGATGGGGATTAGGCAGTGATCCATGGCGGCAAACCAACCCCAGCCAATATCATCTATCATCAGCAAGGCGATATATTCCTCATCTGTCTTAACCGAATCTTTAAAAAACATGACTTCTTTCAGCTTGCTTGCATCACCTTTAAATGTTTTTACCACCTCCACATCATAGATATCAATATAATGCGTATCAAATCGCTCTCCCACTTTAATTTGGACAATACAGCGGCTCCCCGTAACAATATCCGCGAAGTCCTTGGAATGGATATAATCCATTCCGATTATCCCGGTTCCTGCCGCCTTTTTTCTGACTGCAGCCGATAACGCATTGCGTGAGGTATTTGAGAACCTGATATCTTCTCCATTGGACAGTTTACTTTGGATATAGTGATCGCTTTTATCATACTCGGCCGCCACGCCTAAGAAAGAATACCTTTCACCTCCGCGATAGACATTTGAAATCTTATACACCGGTAGGATATAGCGGTTCCCAACCTCAAACCGAATGCCGGATCGGGTCATCATCGCATCATAAACGGTGAACTCGTCCACTCCCAAATCACCGGCATACGTTTCGAGGACTTTGAAGGTAATCCCGTTGGAAGGCTGGCTTTCATCATCCAGATCCACGTCGCCGCCGTATGCATCGTTCGTAGAGTCCCGCAGGCTTTTATTGCTGACGACCTGCGCGTAAACCACCGCCGACGCATTCTTCAACGCACTATCAAATATTTCCTCCGGCGATTTGCCCGAGTATTGCGCCTGCCCTTGCGCACTGCCCAAATCCACACGGGCCTGTTGTTGTACGCCGGGCGCACAGCCGGCCAACGCGACCAGCAGACATAAGCCTAGCAGAAAGCCCTTCATCTTGCTGATCTTCATCTCATACTCCTCCTTATCAAGGCCTGCACTGCACAGCGTGCGAAGTATCGCGGAAGGTTAACGCTTTTTCGGTGGAAGAGCGGATTCTTTCTTTTATTGTAAAACAAAACGGGCCGCCGAACAATCATCCGGCGGCCGCACTTCGGTTTTTGGATACTATTTGGTCTCCTCAATCAGCTTCAGCACTTCTTCCACCTTGGCGGTGTCGCCGATGGGGATTAGGCAGTGATCTTTGGCGGCAAACCAGCCCCAGCCTTTATGGTCTATCATGAAAAGAGCCACATATTCTTCCCCCGTCTTTACGGTATCTTTATAAAACATTGCTTTTTCAAGTATTGTTGCATCCCCTTTTACTGCTTTTATCACTTCTACATCATATACATCAACAAAAGGCGAATCAAAAAGATCACCGATTTTTATGTGTACAATGCATTGGCTACCCAAAACAATATCTTTGAGATTGTCGGAACGAACATACTCCATACCTTTGATCGTCCTATTTTTCGGGCTGTTTTGAGCCACATATGCGGCTACGCCCTTAACCGAGTTATCTTTCAGATTTAATTCTTTCCCGTTTGCCAATACACTCCGAATGTAATTTTCTTTATTGTCATACTCAAACACCGATCCGGGAATAATATATTCGTCTTCTCCACGATAAAGGTTTACATTTTTAATGATTGGCAGGATATAGAAGTTCCCTACATCAAAGCTGATATCTGTAGACGTCATGATTCTATCCAATACCGTAAACCTGCTAACGCCCAGATCGCCAGCATATGTCCGCACAATATCAAAAGTGATGGCGGTTGCCTCATCCTTCTTTTCTTTACCGACTACTTGCGCATAGACAACTGCCGATGCCTCTGACAATGTCCTATTGAGCGTTTGTATTGGATCTTCTTCCAAATATTGCGCTTGCCCTTGGTTCTTTCCCATTATCGTCCCCGGTTCTTGCCCTGCCAAGGATGCAGAACAACCTCCTAACAATGCTGCTATAAGTAGCGCTATAATAATATATTGTATTTGACGTCTTTGCACAATGATTCCCCCTTTCTTCAAGGCCTGCACTGCACAACGTGCGAAGTATCGCAGAAGGTTAACGCCTTTTCGGTGGAAGAGCGGATTCTTTCTTTTATTGTAAAACAAAACGGGCCGCCGGGCAATCATCCGGCGACTGCGCTTCGGTTTTTTGGCGCTATTTGGTCTCCTCAATCAGCTTCAGCACTTCTTCCACCTTTTCCGTGTCGCCGATGGGGATCAGGCAGTGGTTCATAGCGGCGAAAGAGCCCCAGCCTTTATGATCGATCATAAGAAGAACGATATACTCTTCTCCTGTTTTAACCGTATCCTTAAAAAAGCGAATTTTTTCCAGTGATTTCGCATCACCCTTCAGCGTTTTCATTACCTCCACATCATAGATGTCGATATAATGGGTGTCAAACAGTTCTCCGACTTTTATTTGCACAATACATTGGCCGCCTGTAACAATATCCTTGAGATTGTCTGAGCGAACATATCTGACACTTTTTTCGGCACTTTTAGCTCCCTTCTTCCTTGCTACAGCAGATAAGCCTGTCAGTGAGCTATCCGTCAAATTAATGTCCTTACCGGTAGATAGCTTGCTCTGAATATAGCAATCCTTCTCATCATACCCCGCAGCCACACCGAGAAAAAGATAGCGGTCCCCGCCACGGTAAACATTGGTTAG
>JAQVWW010000259.1 GCA_028709505.1 Eubacteriales bacterium | reverse complement strand
CCGGGAACTGCCCCCTTATCAAAAGGATTTCATGAAGTACGTGATGATGCCGGGCATGGCCCGCCTGCGCCACGTGGCGGTGGAAGAACGCATGGAGCGGCTGGAGCGCGACGCTGCGCGGATGGAAATCAACCGCATCGAGCCGGGCACCGGCACCGTGGGCATCGTCACCAGTGGCATGACCTATCAGTACGTCAAGGAAGCGCTGCCCGACGCGCCGGTGCTGAAGCTGGGCATGGTGCATCCGCTGCCCTACGATTTGATACGCGAATTTGCCGCCACGGTGGATAGCCTGGTGGTGGTGGAGGAGCTGGAGGGTTTTATCGAAGACGCCCTCAAAGCCCGGGGCATCGCCTGCCGCGGTAAAGACTTGTTCACGCGACAGGGCGAATTAAGCGCTCGGCTGGTGGCGCAAAAGCTGGGCGGCAATGTGCCGGCCACGCTGGGCGACGGCGATACGCGACCCGGCCGCCCGCCGGTCCTGTGCCCGGGCTGCCCGCATCGCGGCACTTATTACGTCTTGAACAAGATGAAGCTGACGGTGATGGGCGATATCGGCTGCTACACGCTGGGCGCGCTGGCGCCGCTTACGGCCATGGACGCCTGCATCTGCATGGGCGCTTCCATCGGCATGGCCCACGGCATGGAAAAAGCCCGCGGCCGCGACTTTGCCCGCAAGATGGTGGCCGTCATTGGCGACTCGACGTTTATCCATTCGGGCATGACGGGCCTGCTGGACGCTGTGTATAACGCCAGTCACATCACCGTTATGATACTGGACAACTCCACCACCGGCATGACCGGCCACCAGCAGCACCCGGCTACCGGCAAAGGCATCAGAGGCAACGACGCGCCGGCGATTAGCCTGGAGGAAACCTGCCGCGTGCTGGGTGTAAACGATATCAAAATCGTCGACCCTTTCGATACCAAGGCTCTGGAAGCGGCCCTTCAGGACTCGCTGGGCCGCGACGAGGTATCGGTCATCATCGCGCGGCGCCCGTGCAAGCTGTTGTTTAAAACCAAGGACACGCCGGTGTTCATCAACCCGGACACGTGCCGCAAGTGCGGCAGGTGCATGAAAATAGGCTGCCCGGCTATCCTGCGCGCCGCCGATAAGACGATGAGCATCGACGTATCGCTGTGTGTGGGCTGCAACCTGTGCAAGGAAGTCTGTCCCTTTGACGCCATCGGGGGAGGAAACTGATATGAAGAGCTGGAATATTCTCATCGTGGGCGTGGGCGGCCAGGGTACGCTGCTGGCCAGCAAGATTTTAGGCGCCGTCGCCAGCATATCCGGGCGGGATGTCAAAGTGTCCGAAGTGCACGGCATGGCCCAGCGCGGCGGCTCGGTGGTCACGCATGTGCGCATCGCCGATAAGGTGCATTCGCCGCTTATTGAGCCGGGCAGCGCCGACATCATCCTGTCCTTTGAGCAGATGGAGGCAGCGCGCTACGTGCAGTACGCCCGGCCCGGCGCGCTCATCGCCGTAAACCGGCAGAAAATACTGCCCATGCCGGTGGTGACCGGCGCCGCCGCATATCCCGGCGACGTGCTGCAGAAGCTCGGGCAGCTGCCGGTGACGCTGGTAGATCTGGACGCCTACGCGCTGGCCGAGGCCGCCGGCAACGCCAGAACCGTCAACCTGGTCATGCTGGGCGCCATCTCCAAAGTCATGGACATCGAGCAGGACGTCTGGCAGCAGGCCATCGCCCGGTGCGTGCCGCCCAAAACCGTCGCCGTCAACCAAAAAGCCTTTGCCGCCGGCAGGGCAATCCAACAGGGGGAGTAGCGTAACACATGAAGTATTGGAACGAAACTTACGAGTGTATGAAGCGCGAGGAACTGTCCCGCGTCCAGCTGGAGCGGCTGCACAGCACCGTCAGCCACGTCTATAAAAATGTGCCGTTTTATCGCGGCAAGATGCAAAAAGCCGGCGTCACACCCGCCGATATCCGCACGCTGGACGACTTAAAAAAGCTGCCCTTTACCACCAAGCAGGACCTGCGCGACAACTACCCGTTCGGCCTTTTTGCCGTACCCCAGAGCGAAGTGGTGCGCGTGCACGCATCTTCGGGTACCACCGGCAAGCCCATTGTGGTAGGATATACGCATAAGGATGTGGACACGTGGAGCGAGCTTATCGCCCGCTGCCTGGTGGCCGCCGGCGCCGATCGCAACTCGGTGGTGCAGGTGGCGTACGGCTACGGCCTGTTCACCGGCGGATTGGGCCTGCATTACGGCGTGGAGCGGCTGGGCGCCACCGTCATCCCGATGTCCGGCGGCAATACGCAAAAGCAGCTGATGCTGATGAAGGACTTTGGCTCGACGCTGCTGGCCTGCACGCCGTCCTACGCGCTGTATCTGGCAGAGGAAATGGACCGCGAAGGCATCAAGCCCGAAGAACTTATGCTGCGCTACGGCGTATTCGGCGCCGAGCCCTGGACCGAGGGCATGCGCAAGCAGATTGAAAACCGCCTGGGCATCCGCGCGTCGGATATCTACGGCTTATCCGAGGTGATGGGTCCCGGCGTGGCCATCGAGTGCGAGCAGCAAAACGGTCTGCACGTGTTCGAAGATCACTTTATCCCCGAGATTATCGACCCCGACACCGGCGTGCAGCTGCCCTACGGCACCACCGGAGAGCTGGCCTTTACATCGCTGACCAAGGAGGCCTTCCCGGTCATCCGCTACCGCACGCGGGACTTGACGTATCTGGACGACGCGCGCTGCAGCTGCGGCCGCACGCATGTACGTATGGGCCGCATCATGGGCCGCTGTGACGATATGCTCATCATCCGCGGCGTCAACGTATTCCCCACCCAGGTGGAAAGCGTGCTGACCAAATACTCCGACGTGGAACCGCACTACCTGCTGGTGGTCAACCGCCAGGGCACGCTGGACACGCTGGAAGTGCGCATTGAGATGAGCGAACGGCTTTTCTCCGACGAAGTGCGCAAAGTGGAAGAGGTGCGCCGGCGCATCGCCGCCGACATCGAATCGGTGCTGGGCATGTCCATTACGCTCAAGCTGGTGGAGCCCAAGTCCATCGAGCGCAGCCAGGGCAAGGCCAAGCGCGTGCTGGATAACAGAAAGCTCGTATGACAACCTATAAGGAGGCAAAGCAAATGGTAAAACAGCTGTCGGTTTTCCTGGAAAACAGCAAGGGTCGCCTGGCCCATATGACCAACGTGCTCTCGCAGGCAAAAGTGGACCTTCTGGCCCTGTCCATCGCCGATAC
>JAQVWW010000258.1 GCA_028709505.1 Eubacteriales bacterium | reverse complement strand
CGTGATGGACAGCTTCTCGCATTCAACCATGATCATGGACATCATTGCGTAGCCGCCGCCAAAGCCCATAATGCCAATTTTAAAGAATGTATAGAGCAGCATCAGGCAGTCGAGTAACAGCGTCACGAGGCTTCCCCTCCTTTTTTGGCACGGATGCGCTGGTAGACATATCCGGCAATACCGGCGGCCAGCACCACCAGCGGCGTGCTTACGTCAAAGAAGAATACCAGCGCAAAGGAAGCCAGCATCATAATAATCGCAAAAGAAGTCTTCAGATTATGTGCGCCCAGCGAAAAAGCGGCCGAAAGGATCAGCGCCGCCGAGGCGGCCCGGATGCAGCGCATGGCGCCCACCACAGGCCCGGTCTGCGGGATGTACTGCAGCGCGATGGTGGCCGCCAGCATGATAAAAAACGCCGAAAACGTGGCGCCGAAGCTGGCCACCAGCATGCCTATCGTGCCCGCCGCCCGCCGGCCCACAAACGTGGCGCAGTTCAGCGCGATGACGCCGGGTAACGTCTGCGCCAGCGTCGCGTATTCAAGAAATTCCTCTTTGCCCATCATCCGATACTTTTCGACGACGTCCTTTTCGATGACGGGCAGCATGGCCAGCCCGCCGGCGAAGGTAAACGTGCCGGCCTTAAAAAAAATGATAAACAGGCCCCATAAAAGTTTTAGATTGTATTTCTTCAAGCGTTACATCCTCTCTGGCCATCGGCCCGACGCCGGACCGATCTGATTTCCTTTACTGGGCGGCACCGCCGGCAAAGCGCCATAACCGACGCAAAAGCCCGCGTAACGCAGAGCTTTTGTAGGTTGGTGCGGCGCATGCGCTGCCCGGCAGGGCCGGGATTTATTGCGCCCGGCGGCAAGCCGGGCCGTCCCTATGCGGCTTTGCGCCTATTGGCCGTTGTATAAGCCTGCGTCCGCACAGCGGTGTGGGCGCGATACATAGCAACCCGTGCGCCTAGCGCAGGCTTTCCAGCGCTTCGCCCACCCAGCGCAGGCGCTCATAGGATACGTGGGGCAGCAAAGAACAGTCGGCGCCAACGATATGGCCGGTGCGGCCGGCCTGGGCGACGATATCCAGCGTGGCGGCGGTGATGGCCGCTTTGTCGCCGTCGTACAGCACCGAACCGGCCTTGTTCTGGAAGCCGCCCATCGTCGCGCGCTTGTGCGTAAAGAACGCTTGGCCCTGGGCCAGCGGCAGGGCGTCGGTGTGTACGTCCCAGTGGATGACGCCGGCGGGGTAGTCGCGCCAGGCTTCCAGCTGGTTAGGCTGACCATACCAGCCGCAAAGATGCACGATGTTGGTATCGCTCAGGGCGTTGGCTGCGGCGATGGCCATCCGATCGCTGGGCATAATCCATTGGCGATATTCTTCCACGGTAAAGCGCGTGGCCTCGCTGCCCTGTACCGGCAAAAAGCAGCCGGTGACGCCGGCTTCGCGCAGGAACACTTCGGCCAGCTGCGCGCCGAACTCGCCGCAGATACGCAGCGCCGTCAGCACCGCCGGGCGGTCTGCGCGGATGTGGGCCATCAACAGGTCGTCGCCTACGGTGAACCGGACGTTGGAAAAGGGCGTAAATACATTGTAATAGACCGGCGCTTCGTCGCCGATGGCGTCGCGCACGCCTTGAATGCGCGCCACCTGCTCGCGCACAAACGGATCGCTCATTTTGGGGATGCGGATGTGCGCCCAGTCGGCCGGCGTGCGGATATCCACGCCCAGCGGCATAAACTGGTAGCCATCGCACATCATCTTGATAAAATCCGCGCCGGATTCGCGGTACAGACGCACATGGGCGTCCACCGCCTGCCGATGCGTCAAGCCCAGATCAAAATGATGCCAAAAGCTGTAGACCGGGCGATCGGTAGGAAGTCCCTGTACGGCGCTGAGTACGCGTGTCTTTTTGTCCATTGCTATCCCTCTCCTTTTTGCCCTCTATACAGCGCATTATATCGGAAAACGCAGGCGCCGGGCAAGCGGGGATTCGGATAAAAAAGAAAAGGCGCCGCGCCGGCAGTGCGCAGGGTTATGAAACCGCGAAATTACGTCGCTTTTACCTACCTGCCGCGCAGCGGCGATACGCGTCGGGCTCTCCCGCCGCGATGAGGATGCGCACAGCACGGCGAACGCAAGGGTAAAGGGAAGGGCGCCGCGGCGGCCGCTGAGCTTGTCAAAAAAGTCCTGCGACCTTTTATGACAAGCCTTTCGGCCTCATGACGCATCATGGGGCCGAAAGATATCGCATGGGAAATAACGGTTTCTCGTTGTTTTCCAGCGCCTTGCGCACGTGTCGCTTAAGCGAGGAAGAATATTTTTATGACCCAAAAGTCAAATCATAGAGGACTTTTTGAGGAGCCCGCTAAATAGCGCCGACAATTTTATGCGGCAGATAGGGCTCTTCGAGATACGAGACGTCCTGCTCGGAAAGCGCAATGGCCAAAGCGCCGGCGGCATCGTCGAAATATTCGGCCTTGGTGGCGCCGATGATGGGCGCCGTTACGCCTTTGGCGAACTGCCAGGCCAGCGCCACCTGGCTCATCGTGGCGGCGTATTTGTCGGCCAGCTCCTTTACGCGCAGCACGATGGCGTAGTCGGCATCCCGGGTGCCGTCGTATTTGGCGATGGCCGTCTTATCGGTTTGGCTGCGCGGCGTATCGGCCTGCCAGTTCAAGCGTGAGAGCCGGCCGGCGGCCAGCGGGCTGTAGGGCGTCAGCGCCACGCCAAACTGCCGGCAGACGGGTATCAGCTCGCGCTCATCCTCGCGGTACAGCAGGTTATAGTGGTTCTGCATCGAAACAAAGGGCGTCCAGCCGTTGCGCCGGGCGGTCAGCTGCAGGTTATGGAATTGATAGCCGTACATGGCCGACGCGCCCAGCGCGCGCACTTTGCCGGCGCGCACGAGGCTGTCCAGCGCCTCCATCGTCTCTTCCATCGGCGTGCCGCGGTCAAAACGGTGGATGATATACAGATCGATGTAATCGGTACCCAGCCGGCGCAGCGATCCGTCCACCTCACGCAGGATGGCGGCGCGGGACAGCTGCCCTTCGTTGAAGTAAACTTTCGTGGCCAGCACCACCTTGTCGCGGGCGATGTTGGCACGGATAGCGCGCCCCAGATATTCTTCACTGGTGCCGGCTGAGTACGTGTTGGCCGTGTCGAAGAAGTTGATGCCCAGCGCCAGCGCGCGTTGAATGATGGCCTGGCTTTGCTGCGGGCCCAGCGTCCATGCGTG
>JAQVWW010000257.1 GCA_028709505.1 Eubacteriales bacterium | reverse complement strand
TGTGCAGCCCCTGGGCATAGCGCATTTCAAAAGCGATGTTGATGGTCAGCGTGCGCACGCTGTCAAACAGCGACGTGGGGATGCGCGGCGTGTTGCCGGCCACCAGAATGACCGCCATCGTCTCGCCGATGGCCCGGCCGATGCCCAGCACGATGGCCGACAGCACGCCCGAGCGAGCCGCCGGCAGCAGCACTTTGAAGATGGTCTGTATGCCCGACGCGCCCAGCGCCAGCGAGCCTTCCTTATACGCGCGGGGCACGGCGCGCAGCGCCGTCTCGGAGATATTGATGATGGTGGGCAATATCATCATAGACAGGATGATGATGACGGCCAGTAGGCTGTTGCCGGCAAAGCCCGATACTTTGGTGATGAGCGGCACGATGAGCATCAGCCCAAAATAGCCGTATACCACCGACGGAATGCCGGCCAGCAGCTCAATGCACGGCCGCAGAATCTTCGTCAGCCACGCCGGGGCAATCTCCACCATACAGATGGCGGTCATCACGCCGATAACGCTGCCGATGGCCACGGCCAGCAGCGTCGACACGATGGACGTAAGGATCATCGGCAGAATGCCAAACTGCCCTTCGGTAGGCCGCCACACGGTGCCCAGCAGGAATTCCCGAAAGCCTATTTTGAACATGGCCGGCACACCGGACACAAACAGATACACGGTAATGGTGGCCACCGCCGCAATGGAGACCAGCGCGCACAGCTGAAACAGGTTCTCCATGATAAATTCTGCGAGCGTACGGCGCCGGCGCGGGTTTTTGCGTTGCTGCATAGGTTGTTGCCTTTCCGCGCCAACTGCCCGGGCCATAGGCCCGGGCAACTCCGGCCTATACGGCCGGGGGAGCGCTTGTGTATTGTCCCGCTTGATTTGCCCTATTGATTCGAGATGAACCCCTTCTCTTCCACGATGGCCTGTCCGTCACCGCTGAGGATGTACTCGATGAAGGCCTTGGCCAGGTCGGATTCGTCGCCGGCGCTCAGCAACAGGAAGGGCCGATACACCGGATAAGTGCCGTCCTTGACCGTCTCGACGGTGGCGGCTACGCCGTCCACCTGCAGCGCCTTTACCGCGCCGTCCACGCTGCCCAGCGAGATATAGCCGATGGCGTTGGCGTTGCCGGCGATGTTGGTCTTCATGGAGCCGTTGGAGTTGGCTTCCAGCGCCGTCGGCGTGATGAGACTCTTTTCGTCCTGCTGCAGCTTAAGAAGCTCCAGGAACGCGCCGCGGGTGCCCGACGCCGCCTCGCGGGTATACACGACGACGGGTGCGTCGTTGCCGCCTACGTCTTTCCAGTTGGTCACCTCGCCTTTAAAAATCTGCTGAATCTGTGCCGTAGTCAGGCCGGTTACCGGGTTCTGGGCGTTTACGGTGATGGCGATGCCGTCCAGCGCGACGGTGGTCTCGACCAAGCCTTTGTCTTTTTCCTCTTGCTTAAGCTCACGGGAGGACATGCCGATTTCAAACAGCCCGTCGACGGTGGAAGTAATGCCCACGCCCGAACCGCCGCCCTGTACGTTGATCTCCACATCGGCGTGGGTATTCATAAAGTCATCGGCAAAAAGCTCCATCAGCGGCTGTACCGACGTGGAGCCGCCCACCTCCAGCGTGCCGCTTAGCTGCTGGCCCGGTTCTTTGGCCGGCGCCTGTGTGCCCTGGGCGGCTGGTGTAGCCGTAGGCTGCGTCTGGGGCTGGGCGCTGCACCCGGCCAGCACCAGCAGCGCGCCCAGCGTTAGGCCGATCATCCGTTTCAACTTATTTGTCATATTCTTATCTCCTTTTTTCAAGTTCATCCCTACTATAAGCGGGCAGTGTCAATAGCTTTTTGGCTTTTTGTAAAGATTATGTAATACCGGCGGGCGAAAAACTACAAACCTTCTTGCACGCTGTTTTCCGCCATAGCTCGCCGCGGAAACGGCGACACCCCACAACGACGCCATTGGGTGTCAGCGTCCTGCGCATGCCGCCGAATAGCCAATATTACTTTATATATTACGGATGGGAAGAGCCGGATTGGCAATTTAAAAAGGTAGCCCGCACAGGCGGGCTAATGAGCAAATCGTATGGTTGGTTAAAAAAGGAAACGTCGTCTTGCGCCTATTCGGGCAGCGGCCCGGTAAAGTCCGGCGTATAGTCCAGCGTGGCCGATTCCCTTTGCTGCCCATAGAGCCAGACAAAGCCCTTTTGCAGCGCAAAATCGGCCACGCTTTCGTATTCCATGCGCGTGACGCGCCGGTTGATCTGCGGATACTCGCGGGCGCCGTAGCAGGGCGTATATTGGCTCATCACCGACACCGCCACGCCGTCGCGGCCGAAGGTGTCGTAAAGCCACTCCAGCAGTTTCATCGAATCGTGCCGCGCACCGGGCATTACCAGGTGGCGCACCAGCACGCCGCTTACCAGGCGGCCCGCCGCGTCAAACACCGGCGGCCCGGCCATCCGGCGCATAGAGACGACGGCCGCCGCCGCGTGCGTAAAATAATCGGCCGCCGCCGCGTAGCGCCGGGATAACGCCGCATCAAAAAATTTCAAGTCCGGCAGCCACACGTCCACCAGGCCCGCCAGCGCCGCCAGGCTCTGGCTCTTATCGTAGCCGCCGGTGTTGTATACCACCGGCACGGTGAGGCCGGCTTGCCTGGCTCGGCGCAGGCCGTCGGCTATCCATGGGATGTAGTGGGTGGGGTTGACCAGGTTAATGTTGTGGGCGCCCTGGCGCTGCAGGCTTAGGCACAGCTTGGCAAAGCGCGCCTCGTCCACCGGCGTGCCGGCAATCTGCCCGTGGCTGATGGGATAATTCTGGCAAAAGCAGCAGCCCAGCGTGCAGCCGGTAAAAAATATCGTGCCCGAGCCGCTCTCGCCGCTGATGCAAGGCTCTTCCCACAAGTGCAGCGCCGCGCGGGCGATGCGCATGCTGTCGCCGCCGCGGCAATAGCCCTGCCCCGCCCGGCGATCGCAGCGGCATTGGCGCGGGCACAGCCGGCATTGGCGCACGTCAAACTCCATAGGCACCTCCTGGATAGATTGGTTCATTATACGCCGCGCCCTATGCCGGCGCAAGGCGCGCACACGCCGATACGTGCTGTTGAATATGATATTACAGGGATTGCCTATCCCTGGCAAAAGACAAATATGCCAAGAAAGAAGGACGTAAATCAATGAACGACAATAAGAACATGCCCCAGCCTGTCATTATGGTAAGCGGCAACCTGGACTCGCTACCGCTGGCAATAGC
>JAQVWW010000256.1 GCA_028709505.1 Eubacteriales bacterium | reverse complement strand
GGAAAGCTTTCTCGTGTCGGCCGGCACGCTGTTCATCATCCCGCCCGGGCGCAGCTGTGAATACGCCACACCGGCCGGCGGCATGTGGGAATTCTACTGGATGCATACGGATGGGCAAAATATTTCGTTAATTTTGGATGATTTGCTGCGCAGCCGCGGGTATCTGCACCGGCTGCCGGCTTCACGACTGGAGGAACATTTCAAGCTGATACTAAATGCCCGCTGCGGCTATGCCCAAAGCGGGTTATTTGCCGCGCAGATGGTTTCACGCATTGCGTTTGACGTGCTCTACGGCATAAACGAGCAACAGCTGGGCGGCGGCGCGCCCGACGTCGTGTCGGCCGTCGTCGAGCACATCGAAGAGCATTACGCAGAGCCCTTTGCGCTGGGGTGTCTCAGCGCCCGGCACTTCATCTCGCGCGAACACCTCATCCGGCTGTTCAAGCAGAGGACGGGCACGACACCCGGCCGCTACTACCGTCGTTACAAGGCGATGAAGGCGGCGCAGCTGCTGACCTACACGAACCTGCCCATCAAAGAGGTGGCCGCCGTCATCGGCTTTACCAGCATGGCCGCCTTTTGCACACAGTTTAAAAAAGTATACGGTCTGTCGCCTTCGGAATATCGCCATCGCAATAAAGTTTATCAAAATTGATATCTGTTTATAGAGAATTGACGTACTGCCCGACGGCTATTGACTTCTTCCCCTGCCCCGCCTAAACTGTGCGTGTACCCACGGGGAGGATTGGTAGTGTCCGCAGTCCCCAATGTTGGCGGCGCAGAAGCGGCCTTGTTCGTAAGCATCTTTAGAACGGGCCATTATTCTGCGCCGCGTTTTCTTTTGGGGTGATGGATTGGTTTTTTCTATTTATGCATGCGCTGGCGTATCTTGTTCAGATCGTCGGTATAAACGCGCGTAATCTCCAGCGCCTGCTGTATGGCCGTTTCTATCTCCAGCGTGAGTTTGCGCGAAAGCAGCCTGTTCTCCTCCACATCACGCTCCATATCGCGTTTCATCACTTGGGCGTCGTGTATACTGTCTTTGATGATCTTTTCGGCACGCATGTTGGCGCCTATCAGCGCGGTGGATATTCTGTCCTTCACCTCGCGGAAGTCCTCCAGCTCTTTCTTCAGCTTCGTGTTTTCCTCACGCAAGCTGGTGATGCGCTGCTGCTGATCGGCCAGAATCTGCTCGTAGCGGCTTTGCGTGTCCGTCAGGAAGCGATCCACCTGTTTTTTCTGATAGCCGAACAATCTTTTGTTAAATTTCATAGCGCATCTTCTTTCTGTTACATAGTAACTTTATTATAATTGCGTGTGTCGCCGGGGTTTGTCGGGAAATGCTGTCGGCAATGAGAAAAATATGGACCAATGCGCGGATTTTTCACAGATCGACAAGCAAGAAATAGCGCACGCCGGTTTTAAAAGGGCAAATTTTGCGTAAAAACCATCTGCAAAGTTTATCGGCGAATGTTTCACCAGCGCATAAGCTTGCCGAGATTTATAATAAGGAGCATCTATCGATGCTCCTCGTTTTACGCGTCTTAATCCATAGATGGTTGGTTGTGATATTTAGCGGGTGGCAAACCACTGGGTAATGTAATAGCCGTTCTTTGCCTGATTCCAGACGATGCCGATACCAATGCGGTTGGCGTTCGCCTTCATGATGTTGTTACGGTGCCCTTCGGAAGTCATCAGCGCCGCATGGGCCTTTTCAACGGAGCCGTACAGCGCGATGTTTTCGCCGGCCCACGAATAGCTTAAGCCCGAGGCCTTAAGCCGTGCCGAGAATGTGCCCTGGGTGGGAGACGTGTGCGAGAAGTAATTATTCTGCGACATATCCTGGCTGTGCTTGAGCGCCTGGGCGCTCAGCTGCGCGTCATACTGCAGCTCCGAAAGGCCGGCGCTCCTGCGCTCGGCGTTGACCATATTTACCATCGACTGCACCTGGGTGCTGGCCGATGTGCCGCCGGGCGTGACGGTCGCGGTGGCCCGTGGCGTAGCGCTGGGCGTGGCCGTAGCGGTGGCCCGCGGCGTGGCGGCGGGTGTGGCCGTAGCGGTAGCCTGCGCCGAGGCGGTGGGCTTAAGCGTAGCGGTGACCCGCGGTGTGGCGGTTGCCTTTTGCGTGGCGGTAGCCTGTGGTGTGTTGCTGACCGCCGGCGTCGAGGTATCGGCCGGCCGCTGGGTGGGTTGTGTGCCTGCATTGGCTTGCGGACAGAGCGAAGGGATGGATGTGAGTTTGCTCAGAATATCCGGCTGCGCGCACAGTTTGCTCAGCAGATCGGAACTCGAACACAGCTTTGCCAAAGCATCCGCGTCGGTGCAGGCCGCATTCAGCGCGCCCGTGTCGCCGCATAGCAGCGCATATAGCTCGGATTGCGTGCAGCCATACACCTTGTTGGTTTTGAGCGCTTGCTCCAGCTTTGGCAGCTGGCTGCTCAGGCCTTGGGTGCTGCAGCTTTGCTGGGCCAGCGCCTTAGGGGCGGCAGGAACCAGAAATAGTGCGGCGACTGCCAAGGCACATGAGAGTTTCTTTACTGACATTTTTTCACCTTCCTTTGTATTGCCAGTCTCAGACGCGTTAGTTTATAGTAATATAGATATTTTATGGTTTCAAATGATTTACCATTTCATTTCCATGTTAATATTTGAGCGAAAAACAAAAATGGTTATTGACAGAACGGTTTTTGCTTATATTATATAGAATGTAAAAGATGGCGTCGGCCATCAATTGATACGCCCTGAGGTGAACGATAATGGCATTAACTAAGTGCCCAAAATGCGAACTGAATTATATGAAAGAAGGCCAGAAGATGTGCAGCGTCTGCGCGCAGAACAGCAAAAGCAGCGCGTATATTGACGATGTGGACATGTGCCCCAACTGCGGCGAACGCGAGTCGCTGCCCGGTGAGGAGTTCTGCGCCGTCTGTCTGGGTGAGTTTAAAAAGTTGGCCAAAGAGAACGCCAGCAGCAAAGATAGCGCCGATGCGACTGTTGTTAGCGATGACGACAGCGAAGCTTCGGCCGACGAGATTACCGAAATGGACGACGTCGATTTGGATACCGACGACGAGCCTCCTTTTGACATCGAGGAGGAGATGAACGACGAAGCCGAGGTCGAAGAGTCCTACGACGTGCTGGTGATGGAAGAAGAAGCCTACGACGAAGACGAGGCCGAAGAATAACCTTATCCCTCAGGCGATGGGCACACAGCGCACTGTTTTGTCACAAAGCCATTGGTTCAAATGGCTTTGCTTTTTATAGTAGCATGAGAGGATACACG
>JAQVWW010000255.1 GCA_028709505.1 Eubacteriales bacterium | reverse complement strand
CTTTCAGTCGATGGTGGAACGATGGGCCGGCACCGAGCAGCTGACCTATCTGCTGGCCGATGAGCCCGACGCCGTAGAGGAATGCCTGGCCACCATGCGCCGCGTCTCGGATCAGACGGCGGTGCTGTCGGCCCAATCCAAGGCCGAGGCGTTTATTTTCTGGGAGGACAGCTCCACCACCAACATCAGCCCCGGCATGTTCCGCAACTACACGGCGCCGGAGATTACCGCCTGGGGTAACGCGCTGCACAGCGCCGGCAAGCTGCTCGTCCATCACGCCTGCGGGCATATCCGCGCTCTGCTGCCGCAGATGGCGCAGCTGCCGGTGGACGCCATCGAGTCCATCTCGCCGCCGCCCACCGGGAATATTGACCTGGACGAGGCTTTTGGTATGATTCCGGCGCACATGGGCTTTATCGGCGGCATCGAGCCGGTATTTTTCCAGAACTGCACATTGCCTCAGCTGGAAGAGCGCATCGACGCCCTGGCCCAAATTTCGGCGGGCCGGCGGTTTATATTGGCCAATTCGGACAGCTGCCCGCCGGGCGTATCCGAAGAGAAGCTGCGCGCCGCGGTGGGTATGGCCGCCAACACGGCCAAGCGGGCGCAACGGTAAGTAGCAGGGTAACGGCAAGCCGGCTCCAAAAGGGGCCGGCTTTTGAGTGTCGAAAAACCTTCTATGGTTTGACTTTTGGGTTATAAAAGTATTTTTCCTCGCTTAAGCGACAGGTACGAAAGGCGCTGGAAGACAACGGGAAACCGTTATTTTCCACCGGATGCTGTCTCGACCGCATGACGCATCATAGGATCGAAAAGCCTGTCATAAAAAGGTCGCAGGACTTTTTTGAAAAGTCTAAGCCGGCTCCAAAAGGGGCCGGATTTTTTGTTTTTTATTGTCTTGCCGGCGGATTTGCCTTTCGGGCCGCCGAAAAAGACGGCATGGATGGGTTCCGCCGCCGGGTTTGGCACAATGTGTGGTATTTTACGCCGCTTTTTCGCATCTTTTATAGGGGGGAAGGAAAGAGGAGGATATGGAATTGCGGGTACAGCCAACGTGGAGACAGGCTCTGGGCATCGGCGCGGCGCTGCTGCTGGTGGCGCTGGGCAGTATCTTTGCGGCGCGGGAGAGCGACGTTGTGGGGGCCTTTGCCGGCGAAAAGGGAAAATACGCCGTGCGCAGCCAGCTGCTTACGAAGGCCATGGACGAGGTGGGCGTGTGCGACCCGCGCAAGGCTGCCGAAACATGGGCCAACGGCGTGCAAACCCGCAGCGCCGCGCTGCAATACGCAGTGATGACGACGCAGCTAAAAGAGCAATACGCACAGCGGCTGGAGAGCACGGCGCCCAACTGGGTCACCGGCGTATCCAGCCCGTGGATTGCCGGATACGACGTGATCGGCTGCGAAGTCGTATCCGAAACCTGCCAAAACTTTCAACTTTCGTTTTCCACCGAAAGCTCCGCCGGCCCCGGCGAAAGCTACGACGCCGTGCTGGTGGTGGTACGGGAAGGCGAGTTCTGGCGCATCCAGCAGATATTTACGCAACAGGGGCTGTATCCGTATACGCGGTTTTGACGGCGGCATGGGCCCGCCGTACAAAAAAATCTCCCGGCAAGCGGCGAAGTTGCGAAACGCCCTTCATGCGGGAGATTTTTGACGTGCGATGCGGCCGTCGCCGGCTATAGGTTCGGGTCCACCAGATACTTGCCCCGCGCCCGCAAAGCCGGGTCGGATAGCACGTCGGCAAGGTTGTCCAGCGGTATTGCGTCGCACACCATGGATGAGACGTCGATTTTCCCGGCGTTGATGAGGTCCACCCCCGCTGCATCGTGTAGGGATTGATAAACGACGCGGTGATGGTAAGCTCCTTCTGGAATACGGTAAAAGGCTTAAGCGGGAACGTATCGTCGGGCTTGGTTAAGCCAAAGAGCATGACGGTGGCCTTGTTGGAGGCCAGCTCCACCGCCTGGGCCATGGTGCCGGGCAGCCCGGCGCACTCGATGACGGTGGAAATGGGGAAGAACCCCTCTTGGCGCAGCCGTTCGGGTACGTTCTCGTGCAGCGGATCGATGCACAAATCGGCGCCCAGCTGCTGGGCCATGGCGCGCTTCTGCTCCACCGGCTCCAACAGCGCCACCTGATGGGCGCCGGCCAGCTTGGCCAGCTGCAGCATGATAAGCCCTATCATGCCCCCGCCGATGACCAGCACGCGGCTGGAGGGTACGATGCGGCACAAATCGATGCCGTGCAGGCAACAGGCCACCGGCTCGCTCATGGCGCCCTGGGCGAAGGTGGTGCCGCCGGCCAGGCGGTATACCTGTTTGGCCCGCACCGCTACGTACTGGGCAAAGCCGCCGTTTACCGTGGTGCCTATGCCCACCATATTCTGGCAGAAGTGGCCCTGCCCGCCGCGGCAGTAGTAACAATGGCCGCACATATCGTTGGGGTCGACGCATACGCGATCGCCCACTTTGAATTCGGTCACTTGCTCGCCCACCCGGGTGACGACGCCGGAAAACTCGTGGCCCAGTATGGTGGGCGGCGTCGTCTTGGCGGCGCCTTCGTCGCCCTGGAAAATATGAACGTCGGTGCCGCACACGCCGCAGGCCATCACATGGATGAGCACTTCGTCGGCCGCCACATGCGGCACAGGGCTATCCACGACGCGCAGGTCGTGCTTTCCGAAAAATACAGCGCTTTTCATATCCTATCCCCTTATATGATGATACCTAAAGTATAGTCAGCCGCCCGGCCCGGCGCAAGGCATTTCTGGCGTATACGCATATTTATCCGGTTGCGCGCGAAAAAAAAGGCCGCCCGTACCCGACGGACGGCCCTAGGCTATTAAACTTCTAAAGGTGGCTCCTCTTTATCGCAATAGTGTTTTCTCATACGGCCGGCAGGTGCGGCCACATGTGGCAAACGCGTTCAGGGTGCGGCCCTTACGCGCATTCCTGCTTTTCGCATCGAATGAAAGCCGCCCGCATCCGGCGGCGAAACCTGCTGTCAGCGTTTGCCGCTATCCCAACCGGCCGTTTGCCCGTAAGGCGGGCGCCGCCTGTAAGCGCCTAACCTTGCAGGCGCTGAAACCGCCGCTCACACGTTCCGGCAGACGGCCGAGAAGTCCATATCGCCGCAATCGGTCAGCTCCTTGACGAAAAGGCCCCGGCGATAGCCGGCGGCCGGCGTCACGTCGTACACATAGAAGCCCATGCCGTGGTAAAACCGCGCCAGCGGGATAAGCTTGACCGCCGTATGCAGCGCCACGGCCTTCATGCCGCGCTG
>JAQVWW010000254.1 GCA_028709505.1 Eubacteriales bacterium | reverse complement strand
CGTCCACCCAGTCGGGATAGACGCGCACCTGCGGGATATAGAACGCCTCGCGAAACGGATGCGCCTGGATGACCAGGCCACCGGCGGCGTGCACGCGCTCATACTGCTGCTGTACGGTCCAGTCGGGGATGTCGGGATGGGCCTTGAGCCAGGCCTTATCCAGCCCGAATATCAGGAACTCGGCGCCGTGATAGCCCGACTCCCAGCCAAAAAACACATCCAGCCCAATCTTCTCCCCCTGGGCGCGCGCGTCCTCATACCCGGCGCAAAACGCGTCCACCCACTGTTCCCAGGGCAAGCCCTGATCCACCGCCGTGTTACCGTTGTAGAAATGATCGGTGATGACGATGCCGGCATAGCCCTGGGCCTTGTAGCCGCGGGCATGCTGCGCACCGGTTGCGCTGGCGCAGGCGCTGCCCTGCACCGTGTGTACGTGCGTATCGTACAGATAACCCATAAAAAATGAACTTCCTATTCTAATCCTCGGATTCTTTATGCCCGCTTAGGCCCTTGCTCAGCAGCAGCGATATGACCACGCCGGCGGCCATCATGGCCAGGTTCACCAGCAGCCCTTCGCTTCCCTTGGGGCAGATGAGCACCATAGAGGTGATGGTAAAGCCCAGCACCGCGTAGTAGGCATAGCCGTGGAACCGCTCAAAGAGCCAGTTCACCGCCTTGATGATCAGCAGCGACACCACGACAAACCCGCCGCCCAGGCACAGCAGCAGCGGAATGTTCATCTGATTGAGCGCCTCCACCACCGGCTGATACCATCCCAGATACATCAGCATAAACGATGTGCTGATACCCGGTATGATGGTGCCGGCCGACATGATGCCGCCGGCCAGCGCCGCTTGCAGGTTTGTGATGCCGGCATCGACGTTCTCGGCCAGCGTATTCTCGCCCAGCCACAGCAGCACCAGCAGCGCCACGCCGGCCAAACCGGCCCACAGATAGCGGGCCTTGAAGCCGCCTTTGCTGTTGGCCTCGCTGACGATGGACGGGATGCTGCCCACGACGAAACCCATAAACAGGAATATCACCTGGTTTTCGTAGTGCGTCAGGCTCCACTCCAGCACGCCGGTGGTGATGAGCACCCCCACCACGCCGCCGATACCAATGGGCAGCAAGAACAGAAAATTCTGCTTCGGCTTCTTAAAAAAGTTGCTGACTGCCTGGATCATTCCCTCGTACAGCCCCATGGACACCGCCATGACGCCGCCGCTTACGCCGGGGAGTATGGCGCCCATGCCGATGAGAACACCGGCAATGATCTTTTTGAGCAGCGCCGCGTTGGCGGCCGATCTCGTCTTCTCCATAGGGTCACTTCCCGCCGCGCTTGGCAATACCCACCATTGCTTTTATCAGCAAATAGAACAGGATGAGCGAAAGAAACGTGCCGCCCAGCCCGTATAGCATCAAATCAATACCCAGCATAAATTCAGTCATGTCATATCCTCCTTAACCCAGCAGCGTAACCAGCCAGGGTACCAGCGAAAGGATCAGGCCTCCCGCCACCACCGAGCCCAGCTGGCCCGATACGTTGGCGCCGGCCGCCTGCATCAAAATAAAGTTCTGCGGGTCCTCTTCCTTGGCCATGCGCTGCACGATGCGCGCCGCCATCGGGAACGCCGAGATGCCCGCCGCGCCCACCATCGGGTTCACCTTCGTCTTGGAGAATACGTTAAGCAGCTTGGCAAAGAGCACGCCGCCGGCGGTATCGAAAACAAACGCCAGCAGGCCCATCAGCAGGATGGCCAGCGTCTGCCACTGCAGGAACTGCGAATACTGCATCGTAGCGCCGATGGTGATGCCCAGCAGCAGCGTTACAATGTTGCTCAGCTAGTTCTGGGCGGCGTTGCTCAAACGCTCGACCACGCCGGCTTCCTTAAGCAGGTTGCCAAACATCAATAGGCCGATAAGCGGCGCGCTGATGGGCGAGATGATGCCGGCGATAACGGTGATGGCAATGGGGAACACAACCATAATCCACTTGGGCACCGCCACGCTGGAATAGGCCATATGGATGCGGCGTTCCTGCTTGCTGGTCAGCAGCCGGATGATGGGGGGCTGGATGATGGGCACCAGCGCCATGTATGAGTAAGCCGCCACCGATATGGGCCCCAACAGCGTGGGCGCAAACTGTGACGCTACCACGATAGACGTTGGCCCGTCTGCCGCGCCGATGATACCGATGGCCGCGGCGGTCTTTAAATCGAAGCCCAGCGACGGAATGGCGTTGCCCAGCGCCAACACCGCCAGAATGGTGGCAAAGATGCCAAACTGCGCCGCCGCACCAAAGAATATCATCTTAGGTGTCGAAAACAGCGGTCTAAAGTCTGTCATTGCGCCAATGCCGATGAAGATAAGCACCGGGAACAGCTCGGTCAGGATGCCGACGTCGTAGAAAATCTTCAGTACGCCCGGCGCCTCGTTCTGCATCCATACCATGCTCAGCGGCAGGTTAACCAGTATGGCGCCAAAACCGATGGGGAGCAGCAGCACGGGCTCATAGTCCTTGGCGATAGCCAGGTAAATGAGCGTGCCGCCGATGGCGTACATAATCAGATATTCCCAATGGAACTCGAATACGCCCTGAAACAGCTGTAAAAATCCTTCCATGTGTCAAAACTCCTCACTCAAATTGATGGGTTATCCGGCCTGGACCGTCGGGGGTGCGTGCCCCGAAAGCAGTATCACCGGGATGAATGATACGGCGGGCGGAATCTTGGTGCGGCTTTCCACCTGAAAGCACCTGCCCAAGGTATGGCGCTGGCAGCCGGCGGCGCACAGCCGCATCGCCGGCTGCCACAGCATCAGGCGCGCCTGGCCTGCCGCCGGCGCCGTTTCGATGCGCTGGAAGTAGATGGGCAAAAAGCCGGCGCTTTTCTGACCCAGCTGCGCGCACAGCGTAATCCCGGGCGCGCCGCCCGGCGTTACGCAATGGCCAAACAGCGCGCACAAACACAGCGCTGTCAAAATTATCCGCAGTGCTCTTGTGTTATTTTGCAGGGTCGGGTGGGTTGCCGCCTTCAAGCCGTTTCTCCTTGCGTATGGGTAACCGGCGCGGGGCCGGTCGGCCGGTGTGGGGGGCTTTAGCGCTGCTGGTTTTGCATTGCCTCGGCGTTTTGCATATTGGCGCTCATGCGCTCCAATAGCTCCTTCATCTGCCGGCGTTCCTCTTGGGAGAAGTTGTAAAAAAACTCCTCTTCCAGCTTGGTAAACACCAAATCGCAGTTTTAGCACTGTTCGCGGCCCTTTTCGGTCAGCCACACCCGCTGGGCGCGCTTGTCATTCT
>JAQVWW010000253.1 GCA_028709505.1 Eubacteriales bacterium | reverse complement strand
CCTATTTTGACTATATTCTCAGCCACGAAACGGGCATTTATTATCTGTATCATCGGGTGCTGCTGCAACTGCCCGCCGTGTTTGCGTCCCGGGAGGCCAGCCGCTATCTGACGGCCATCGAGCTGTTAAGCCGGTATCCCAACGCGTATGTGCGGCAGAAGTTGGCCTTCGTCGCCGCGTGGCTGGAAAGCAACCGCCTGCAGGATGGCCTGTGGGATATGGGCGGCGCAGTCCGCGACGGCGTGCAGTTCCCGCTGAGCGACTGCTGGCGCAGCGCGCGCACGCGCAGGGACGATTGCACGTATCGCATCGCCCGGCTGTTAGAAGCGCTGGGGCGCGGATAGCAGCGGCGACAAAAGCCATGCAAGGAAAGAGTGCCGGCATAAGAAAGCAAAAAGCCGGCGCCGCTTTACACAGCATTGGTGTTATGCCGTAACCAGGAGGACAGGCATAGCAAGGGCAGCCACATTCCTTTAAAAAACTTTTATTGGGAATTCTCCACATGGTATTGACTTTGCCAAGCGTGGATATGCTGCACAAAGCCATGATATCATGCAAAAAAAGCGGATGGTGTTCCTGTTTTTGACGTTGCAGCAAGCATAGGAGGCCTCTTCATGCGTTATTTCCGTAAAATAGTGGGAGAACGACTGTATCTGTCGCCGTTTAGCGCCGACGACAGTGAAATCTGCACCCAATGGGCCCGGTGGATGAACGACAGAACGGTCGCCGACCACTTTGGCGGGCACCATCAATTGGTCTCGCTGGCCGGCGCGAAGAAACCCCTGGAAGAGTTAAAAGGATACCGCTTTGCCATGGTGCTGCTGGACGGCGATACACTGATTGGCCAAATCAGCCTGCACGACATCGACCACGTCCACCGGAACGCCTTTCTCGGTATCGTGATTGGCGAAGAAAAGCACCGCGGCAAGGGCTACGGCGCGGAAGCCATACGGCTGATCCTCGACTATGGATTCCATACACTGAACCTTCACAGCGTCATGCTCTCGGTCCCCGCGGACAATCCCGCAGGCATTGCTTGCTATAAAAAGGTGGGCTTCCGAGAAGCGGGGCGCCGGCGTGAATGGGTATTCAAAAATGGAAAGTACGTCGACAAGATTTATATGGATATGCTGGCACGTGAGTTTGGGGAGGTAGGACCATCGCCCTGACACCCCCTGCGGGCATCACGTGCGGGGGAATGGGCTTGCCATAATCAGGCCGAATCGAAACACGGTGGGGAGAGCTCCCCACCGTGTTTGTCGGCGTTCGGACGTCGCGTAAATTGCCCCGGCGCTACTTTAGGATAGCCTGGCAGCACTGGTAGGCATGCCGCATGGCCTCGTCGGCGCTCATGGCGCCGTAGCCCGCCGGGAAGATCTCCAAAGACAGATATCCTTCGTAGCCGATGTTGTGCAGCGTCTGGATAATTTCACCGTAGGGCGCGTCGCCCTGGGTGGGCAGCACCCGGTCGGAGTCCTTAATCTGCGGGGCGGGAATGCTGGCGGGATAGTCGTTGATGTGCACCAGCCCCAGCATCTGCGCGCCAATGAGATCAAGCTTGCTCAGCGTATCGCCGCCGCGATAGGCGTGGTACACGTCGCACAGCATCAGCGGCTTTTCCACGTTCGATTCCATCAGCACATAGGCGGCCTTGCTCACTTTGTTGAGCACCGGCGAATGGCCCCAGATCTCCAGCATAGCAGTAACGCCAAACGACGCGCCCAGCGCATAGATGTCGGCGAACAGCTCGGCGACGCGCTCCAGGCTCATGCCGGTGATGTCGCCGCACAGCGGCGCGGCGATGTGGGGGATGCCCAGCTCGGCCAGCATTTCCAGCTCGCCCTTGGCGGTTTCCAGCGCCGCCTTGCGCACGCCTTCGTCGTTCTCGGCCCACTTGATAAACGAGATGCCGTTGAAGGCGTCCAGGTTGCTGTCGCGCAGCAACGTTTTAAGGTCGCCCAGCGGCTGGCCGCTGTTTACGTGGTTTTGGATGTCCCGCGTCCACAGCTCGATGCCCGAGAAGCCGGCCCGGGCCGATACCCGGATCTGCTCGGCGCAGCAGAGCTGATAAGGCAATAGCGTGGAGGTGTTGATGGCAAGTTTCATCGTTTTTCAACTTCCTTTTCTGATATTTTGTCTGTGGCGGTGCCGCTTGTTGGCCGAACATACGTGCCGACACGCCCGGCATAGGGCCGGGCAAGGCAACTGAAAACGTTATCATATATCATAATGGTTTTTGGCCGGCGATACAAGGGCGCGGCGTAAAAAAGACAGTAAAACCGCATTGCCCCGGGAGGTTCCGCCCGGCGGGCGGCTGTGATAGAATGGTAAATGGCTAAAAAATATCCTACACCCAAAGGAGAGCACCGATGAACCAGGACAACATAGGCCGGCTGGAAGGCCGAGTGACGCCGGACACGACCGCAAGGGCCATGGGCAGCGGCAGCCTGCCCGTATACGCCACACCGGCGATGATTGCGCTGATGGAGGGTGCGGCCTGCGCCGCGCTGGCCGGGCAGCTGGACGACGGCGTCACCACCGTGGGTACCTTTATGCAGGCCGAGCACCTTTCGGCCACGCCGGTGGGTATGCGTGTGTGGGCCGAAGCCACGCTGACGCACAGCGACGGGCGTACCTATACCTTTGCCATCGACGCATACGACGAGGCCGGCCTCATTGGCAAAGCCCAGCACAAACGCGCGTCGGTTAAAAGCCAGCGCTTTTTGGAGAAGGCCCAGGCCAAAGGGCAGGCTTAACGCCTATCGCCACAGCGGCATACTGCCCAGCAGCAGCCAGCGCAGCAGCAGCGGGCAGCCGCGCAGCACAAAAGAGTAGGGGAAGCTTTGCATGCAGTACGTCACCTTTCTGCAGGATGCTAATAGCATATGCATAAGGTGATGAATTCATACCTATAAAGATCAAACCATTGGATAGAATAACATCCTCCCGCAGCAGTACGGGAGGATGTATCTTTTTATTGTGCCGGCTGTAAGGCTCAAAGCCGGCGCGCTACTTGATTCGTGACAGCAGCAGGCAGTACACGTAGATGTTCTGAATCTTCTTGGCCTCTACGCCGTCCTGGGCGTAGATGATAGGCTGGGTTTCCGACGGCGTGACGTAGAGCTTGAATACGATGGCGTCCTGGCCCACGCGCATGTTGCGGATGTACTTATACGCGTATTCCTTGCGGGCGATATCCAGATAGTTGAAGATGATGTTTTCAATATCGTTGTTGTTGAAGCAGCGGAGGACATCGCTTTCGTCGTGCATTTCCAGTATGGCTTTGGCCTCGGCAAAGGTCAG
>JAQVWW010000252.1 GCA_028709505.1 Eubacteriales bacterium | reverse complement strand
CGAGCGCGAGGGTGTCGACGTGCGCGTGTACCGCATCATCTACAACGCCATCGAGGACATGGAAAAGGCCCTCAAAGGCATGCTGGAGCCTGAATTTAAAGAGGTCATCGACGGCCATGCCGAGGTACGCAACGTCTTTACCATCACCGGCGTAGGCGCCGTGGCCGGCTGCTATGTCACCGACGGCAAGATCATCCGCCAGCATCTGGTGCGTATCCTGCGCGACAGCGTCATCATCTTCGAGGGCAAGCTCTCGTCGCTGAAGCGCTTCAAGGACGACGTGCGCGAAGTGGCGGCCGGCTATGAATGCGGCATCAGTGTGGATGGGTATAATGATATCAAGGAAGGCGACGTCATCGAAGCCTACAATAAGGAAGAAATCGTGAGGGAATAACCAACCATGGCAAGCGTCAGACGCGATATGATTGCCGGCGAGATGCAAAAGGTGCTCAGCACCATCATCGCCGACGAGGTCAAAGACCCGGCGGTGCCGCTGATGACCAGCGTGATGCGCGTGGAAGCGGCGCCGGACTTGAGCGTGGCCAAGGTGCGCATAAGCGTGCTGGGCGACCGGGAAGAGCTGGATAAGGCTGTAGCGGCGTTAAACCGGGCGGCGGGTTTCATCCGGCGGGAACTGAGCCGGCGGATGGACCTGCGCTACACGCCCAAGTTGACCTTTGTGGGCGATCAGTCGGTGCGGCACAGCATCGACATCCAGAAAGCGCTGGAGAGCATTTATCAAGATGAAAAATAATGAACACATCGCGGCGCTGCTGCGTAACGCAACGGGCAAAATATTGGTCATCAGCCATATTTCGCCCGACGGCGATACGCTGGGCAGCGCTTTAGCGCTATATTGGGCGCTGATACACCTGGGCAAGGATGCAGAGCTTTATTGCCAGGACGCCGTGCCGGCGCTGTACGGCTTTCTACCCGGCGCGGCACGCGTCAAGAACACGGGCCTGGCCGACGATTACGCGCTGGCCGTGGCCGTGGATTGCGCCAGCCTGGACAGGCTGGGCGACGCCGGCGAGGCCTTTCAGGCCGCCGCCGCCAACGTCTGCATCGATCACCATAAGAGCAATCCGCTTTTTGGCCAATATAACCTGGTAAGGACCGATACGGCGGCCGTCGCCGAGGTGTTGACCGACTTTTTTATCGACGAGGGCTTCCCCATCACCGCCGACATGGCGGACTGCTTATATACCGGCCTTTTGACCGATTCGGGGCAGTTTTCGTTTGATTCCACGTCGGCGGACACGCTGCGCGCCGGCGCGCAGCTTCTGGAACGGGGCGCGCGGCTGGCCGATATCAACAACCGCGTATTTCGCACGCGTTCGCTGGGGCGCACCCGGCTTATCGGCCGGGGGTTGGGCAAGCTGCGCATGGAGGCCGGCGGTAAAATTGCGCTGATTTTGCTGACGCGGCAGGATATGGCCGACTGCGGCGCCGACGACGGGGACAGCGAGAATCTGGTCAACTACGCGCTGGAGATCGACGGCGTCGACGCCGGCGTGCTGCTGCGCGAAGAGGCCGACGGTACCGTCAAATGCAGCTTGCGCTCGTCGGGCGCCTTTGACGCGGCCGGCATAGCGGTCAAGTTCGGCGGCGGCGGCCATGCCAAGGCGGCGGGCTTTACGCTGGACGGCCCCGGCAATGCGGCGGCCGAAACGGTGTTGGCTGCGCTGCGCGGGCATTGGGTAGTGGCGTGAACGCAATTTTTAACATGCTAAAACCGCCGGGTATGACGTCCCACGCCGTTGTGGGGCGTGTCCGGCGCATAACGGGCATCAAACGCTGCGGCCATGGCGGGACACTGGATCCCCAGGCTGTCGGCGTTTTGCCGGTTTGTGTGGGCAGCGCCACGCGGCTGTTCGATTATTTTGCCGACAGCGGAAAACAGTATCTCGCCGAAATCTTTTTCGGCATGCAGACCGACACGCAGGACATCTGGGGCGCGCCGCTGCGCCAAAGCCCCGACGCAAACGTGACCGCCGGCCAAGTGCAGGCGCTTTTTGGCCGCTTTACCGGCGATATCGCGCAGATACCCCCGATGTATTCGGCCATCAAGCAAAACGGCATAAAGCTCTACGAGCTGGCCCGCCAGGGGCGGGAAGTGGAGCGCGCGCCGCGTCAGGTAAACATAAGCGGCATCGAAATGTTGGGCCAAACCGGCGAAAACCGGTTTTTGCTGCGGGTAGACTGCTCCCGCGGCACCTATGTGCGCACGCTGTGCCATGACATGGGGCGCGCGCTGGGCTGCGGCGCCGTGATGTCGGCGCTGACGCGTACGCGCTCGGGCATATTTGCCCTCGAGGACGCCGTGGAGCTGCAGCGGCTGGAGGAGCTGGCCGCCGCGGGCAGGCTGGCCCAAGCAGCCTATCCGATAGAGCGGGCGCTGGCCCATTATCCGCGCGTGGACGTGCCCGAAGGCTTTGAAAAGCAGGTCCAAAACGGCGTGGCAGTGCCGCTGCCGGCAATGCAGCCGGGCCTTGCGCGGGTCTATCTGGGCGGTCGGCTGCTGGGCATCGGTGGTGTGGACGACGGCGCGCCGGGTATGCTGAAGATGAAATTGTTGCTGCAGGGAGAGCAGATGGCATGAAAATAACACAACCATTTGAACAGATGGACGCGCCCTACGCGCTGGCCATCGGCAAATTTGACGGTATGCACCGCGGGCATCAGGCCATCTTTGCGCGGCTGGCCGCCGAGGCGCCGGCCTGCAGACGGGTGGCCTACGTGTTTTATCCCGACGCCGACGAGCAGCTTTCTCCGCTGGACGAACGCTTGACGCTGCTGGAGCACGCCGGCGTGGAGCAGGCAGTGGTCATCACCGCCGGCAGCGACGTCTGGCGCATAGAGCCCGAGGCGTTCATTGCCGCGCTGTGCGCCACCGGCATGCTGCGCGCCGTCGTGGTGGGGCAGAGCTTTCGCTTTGGCCGCGCCGCCGCTGGCGATACCCAGCTGCTGGCTAAGCTGGGCGAACGCTTTGGCTTTGCCGTGCATCTAGTAGCGCCGGTCAAGGTGGAAGGCAGCGTCGTCTCCAGCTCGGTTATCCGCCGGGCGCTGGCCGCCGGCGATATGGCCTGCGTCACCCAATGCCTGGGCCGGCCTTATTGGCTGGGCGGCACCGTCGTATCCGGCAAGAAGCTGGGGCGTACGTTTGCGTTCCCGACGGCCAACCTGCTGCCGCCGCGCGATAAGCTGCTGCCCGCCGGCGGCGTCTACGCCACGCAGGTAGAGATTGACGCACGCGTCTACGCCGCCATGACAAACATCGGCAGTAACCCCACCGTAGACGGAC
>JAQVWW010000251.1 GCA_028709505.1 Eubacteriales bacterium | reverse complement strand
AACCGCCTATTTGAAACTGTTCCAGAAAAATCCGTGCGAAACGTTCGGGCTTGGATGTGGCGATGACCATGGCCACGCCGGCAGAACGCAGCGCGTCCAGCATCTGCTTTACGCCGCCGAACAGGCAGCTGTTGTAGACGCCTGACTGCGCATAGTCGGCACGGTAAAGCTCCACCGCCTGTTGGGCTTTCTCCAGCGTCAGGCCCAGCGTCGTCTCAAACGAGTACAGCAGCGGCGGGCCAAAAAACGCGTGCAGCACGTCGGCCGGTGGGTCGGGCAGGCCCAGCGCCCGCGTGGCGTACAGCACCGATTGCCAGATACCCGGCTCCGAATTGACCAACGTGCCGTCCAGATCGAATAGTACCGCTTGATATTTCATGTATTCTCCTATTTTACCACACAAATTTGGTTTTCCCGCAGGCCGTATACGCTGCCGCCCAGCGCCGTTGCCCGCCGTATTGTATCCACCGCCCCGGCACAGATAGGTTCGCCGCCCACGCACAGCGGCAGGCCCGGCGGATACGCGCCGAAGGGACGGGCGGCTATTCTGCCCGGCGCCTGCGCCAGGTCCACCCATTCCTTGTGAGCAAACAGCGCCGCGTGCAGGCTCATTTGGGCCACAGGGCGTACCAGCGGCACCGGATGCGCCGCCAGCGGCGGACCGACGGGCAGACGGATAAGCGCAGCCAGCAATCGGTCATAGTCCGGCTGCGTATCCAGCGGCGACGTAACCAATACCAGTCGGCGGGCGTCGCCCATCTCTACAAAAATATCCTGCTCGGCCAGCAGCCACGCCGCCTCCCAGCCGGATAGCCCGCGCCGGCCCGTATCGATGACGATACGCAGCGCGTCTTTGCCGGCAAAACCGGCGGCCTGCGCCCAATCCTGCCCGAGGCATTCCCAGCCTTCTTGTGCGCAGGCATCGACAAAGCTCATGCAGCGCTGCGCGTGGGCGGCCAGCGCGTCGGCCTGGGTCTGCATATATACGCGGGCGTCGTCGGCACCGCACAGCAGCCAAAACGATGGGCTGGTGGTGGTGATTGCCTGTAGATACAAGTCGATGTCGGCCATGATGGCCGTGTTGTTGACGTGCAGCAGCGCCGTCTGTGTAGGCGCCGGCAGCGTTTTATGTATGCCGGCCACCCACGCGTCGGCCCCGGCAGCGCCGGCATCGGGCGGCCAGCCGTCATAAAAAGCAAAATGCGCGCCGTGGGCGGCGTCGCACAGCAGCAGCGCACCGGGGTTGGCTTCTTGGATGCGGGCCAAATGCGCACAGCGGCCGTAATAATCGGGATAAGTGACAAATATGGCATCGCCGGCGCCAAAGCCGGTAAATTCCGGGCAGCGGGCCAGCATATCGTCATCATCGTAGCCGGGCCAAACCCACACGGGTTGAATATCGAACAGCGCGCAGGCCTGGGCGGCGCTCACATGCATGTCCCGCGGCAGCACCACGCGCAGGCCGTGCGCCTTGCACCACAGCAGCATCGCCTGAATGCCGGCGGTGGAGCCGTTGACCAGCAGCCGGCTTAACCCGGCATGCCAAGCCGACGCGGCCGCCTGCTGGGCCACCGCCAGCGCGCCGCCGGGCAACGCCAGGTTGTCGGTTTCCGTAAGCTCGGTTACGTCCAGCGCGCCGCCGGCAAAAGGCATGCGGCCCTTATGCCCGGGCATATGGAAACGAACAGGTTGACGGCAGGCATAGGCGTTGAGCATATCCCGTACCGAGCCGCTTGCACAAACCGTCCCGATCGTCGGCGCTGTTGTCGTGTCTGGCTGCATAGTTCCCCCCGCCGGCTGGTTAAGATGGCTGTATTATAGACCATTGCAGTGCGATGTGCAAAGCCCGAGCAACCGCACCCCTTTTAAATAAAATGTAAAATCTTCATTAGCCCGGCCCAAAGCCGGCCCATTGAATTGACTTTTCTGCCTCTTTTACTATAATGATGGGGTACTTCATCGGTTTGTACGCGGCATCGTTTGCCGATACTTCTTTACAAACCCGTGACGAAATTTCGAGGTTACAGATGCAGGATAATCGAACCCCTTCCCCTCGTCAACAAGCCGCCAGCCGGCAGATCAGCCGCAGCGTCCGTACCCGCGTGCGGCTGTTTCCTGATATCCTGGTGGTTGTGTTGGCGCTGCTTGTCCTATTTTTTGCTATCAAGCCCAACCTTACCGCCCCGGCCGCCCAGCAGGACGACGCGGGGCTGACCGGTTTGCAGGTAGAAGGTTCCACGCCCATTTTAAGCGAGTTGATGGCGCTGAACAAAGGCGCTTATACGGCCGGAGACGGCAATTATTATGACTGGATTGAGATCTATAACCCCACCGGTGAAAATTTCAACCTGGAGGGCTACACGCTCAGCGACAATATAGAAAAGTTGGATAAATACGTTTTCCCGGCCACGGTTCTGTCGCCGGGCGCGTATCTTATCGTGTTCGCCTCGGGCCTATCAGAGGCGCCGACGCAGGGCGAGCTGCACGCGCCGTTTAAACTCAGCTCCATGGGCGAATCGGTGTATCTGTGCGATCCCTACGGCAATATCCTCGATCAGATCACCTTCGACGCGCTGGGCATCGACGCGGTCCACGCCCGTACCGGCACGCAGGAATGGGAGCAGCTCACCTATTATACGCCGGGCTATCCCAACACCAAAGAGGGCTATGCCGCCTACGAAAAGACCCGCGTTGCGCCGGCCTCGCCGGTCAAACTCAACGAAATTATGAGCAGCAACTCCATTACCATCGCCGACGAGGATGGCGACTATGCCGACTGGGTGGAACTCTATAACTCGTCGGATGAGCCGATCAACCTGTACAACTACGGGTTGTCCGACGATACCGGCCGCACCAAACAGTGGGTGTTCCCCGACGTTACGCTGCAGGGCGGCGAATATTTGATGATCTACCTATCGGGCAAAAACCGCGTGGATCCCGCCGGCAACCTGCACGCCAATTTCCGGCTTAACTCCTATGAGGGAACAGTATTATTTTCCAACCCCCAGGGGCAAATTATCGAACAGGTACAGGTCGACAATCTGGCTACCGATACGTCCTACGGCCGCGTGGAGGGCACCGATCAGTGGCAGAACTACAGCCACCCGACACCGGGCTACCCCAACACCGAGGAAGGCTTTAACGCGCTGCAGCCCAGCATGTACGCCGATATGACCACGCCCGTCATCATCAGCGAAGTGATGAACAACAACCAGACGTTTTTAAAAGACGACGAAACCGGCGCCTATTACAACTGGGTGGAACTTTACAACCGCTCCGGCGATACGGTGTCGCTAAACGGCTGGATGCTCAGCGA
>JAQVWW010000250.1 GCA_028709505.1 Eubacteriales bacterium | reverse complement strand
GGTGGAGAGCTTAAAATCGGTGGAATGACCGCCGCACGGATAGGACGGATTATGATCGACGGCATATTGTTTGATTTGGATGGCACGCTGTGGGACTCCAGCGCCCAGGTGGCCCAATGCTGGCAGCAGGCCATCGCCGAGGACCCGCGCATCGGTATCAGCATCACCCGGACCGATATCGTCGGCATCATGGGCCTGCAAATTGACGCCATCGGCGAAAAACTGCTGCCCCATCTGCCGCACGCACAGCGGCTGGAAATTTTGCACACGTGCATGCGGCGCGAACGTGAGTATTTGCGCTGCGTGGGCGCCCGGCTGTACGACGGCGTGGAGGATATCCTGGGCCGGCTAGCGGCACAAAAAAAGCTTTTTATCGTCAGCAACTGCGAGGACGGCTACATCGAGTGCTTTTTTGCCGCCCACGGCCTGCAGCAATACTTTGCCGATACCGAATGCGCCGGCCGCACCGGGCTATCCAAAGGGCAGAATATCCTGTTGGTGGCGCGGCGGGCGGGGCTGACCGCCCCTGTCTATGTGGGCGATACCCAGGGCGATGCCGACGCCGCCCGCGAGGCCGGCGTGCCGTTTATCTACGCCCGGTACGGTTTTGGGCAGGTGCGGGAATATGACCACGCCATCGACAACATCGCCCAGCTGCCGGCTCTGCTGGCGCAGATGGAAGCCGCCGGGAAATAGAAAACAAAACGTTACGCAGACGGGCTATATCGCCATATTGCCCGGCCGGCACAGGTTAGGCGCCGCCAATGGCGCGCGCGGCAAAAGCCGCGGGCGGATAGGGCCAAACGGTGGGGCAAGCTGTTTGGATGCGGCGGCTTTTTTGGCGGGTGCCTTGCACCCCGATAGATTGCCAAAGCCAATAGGCGGCGCACGCGCGCAATGCAGATTTGTTTTTTTACGGGGGTTCAAGCTTACGCGCCGTCGGGGTAAGCCAGCGGCGCTTGTGCCGAGAAGCCGGCCTTAAGAAGTTTTTTTACAATCTGGAACCGCGCCGTACCGGGCGGTTTTTTTGCTGGGCGTATCCGGCGGCGCAAGTGCTCCGTATGGCTTTGCGTATCGGCGCATAGGTATTTATTGACATCCGTTGCTTGGGAAGGGTGCATTTGTGTTATTATAGTAACAAAGGTGAGGAGGGCACAGGATGTTGACATGGTGGGACAGTCTATCGCTGCTGGGGCAAGTGTTTGCCTGCCTGGCGTTGCCGGCCACGGCCGTTATGCTGATACAGAGCATTCTGCTGCTGTTCGGCTTTGCCGGCGGGCAGGATACCGATATGGACGCCGACGCGGACATGGATTTTGACGTGGATATAGACACGGATTTTGACGTCGACATGGGTGCGGACGGCGACGCGCCCGCCGATTTTTCCTCCGCCGGCCACGATCATTTAGCCGAGGTGCCCGACCACGGGCTGGCGCTGTTCACGGTGCGGGGCATTGTGGGCTTCTTTGCCGTAGGCGGCTGGGTAGGCATTGTGTGCACAAAGCTGAACGCTTCGGCGCTGGTATCGGTGCTGGTGGCGGTGGCGGCCGGCTGGGTTACGCTGTATGCGCTGGCGGCGCTGATGCGGGCCGCCCGTAATTTGCAATCGTCGGGCAACCTGCGGCTGGACTATGCCGTGGGCAAACAGGCCACCGTCTACCTGACGGTGCCCGCCGGCGGCAGCGCCGAGGGTAAGGTTAACCTGGTGCTGCAGGAGCGTTACTGCGAGATAAAGGCTGTCACGCTGGGCCGGGCGTTGCCCACCGGCAGCGTCGTCACCGTCGTGGGCGTCCGGGGCGACGCGCTGGTGGTTGAGGCAATTGCGTCTTAAGGACGAGGCTATAAACAAAGCATGAGGAGGAGAACATGGAGTTTGAATTGTTGATGACGCTGGTGGTGGTGGCTGTGCTGATATTCACCACGCTGCTGGTTATTCTATCCCGCTACCGCAAGTGTCCGTCGGATAAGATTATGGTCATCTATGGTAAGGTGGGGACGGATGCCGACGGGAATATGCGCTCGGCTCTCTGTGTCCACGGCGGCGCGTCCTTCGTGTGGCCGGTGTTGCAGGCCTACGATTATCTGGACTTGACGCCCATTTCCATCAGTGTGGACCTAAAAAAAGCGCTCTCCCGCCATAACATCCGCATTGATGTGCCGTCAAGCTTTACCGTGGGCATCTCCACCGAGCCGGGCATCATGCAAAACGCCGCCGAGCGCCTGCTGGGCTTAAAGCTGCCTGCGATTCAGGACCTGGCCAAGGACATCATCTTCGGCCAGCTGCGGTTGGTCATCGCCACGATGGACATCGAGGAAATCAACACCGACCGCGATAAGTTTTTGGACGCCGTGTCCCGCAACGTGGAAGGGGAGCTAAAGAAGATCGGCCTGCGGCTGATCAACGTCAACGTCACCGATATCGACGATGAATCGGGCTACATCGTGGCGCTGGGCAAGGAAGCCGCCGCCAAGGCCATCAACGACGCCAAAAAATCGGTGGCCGAGGCCGACCGTGAAGGCGCCATCGGCGAAGCCAACGCCCACCGCGACCAGCGCATCCAGGTGTCGGCCGCCAACTCCGAAGCCATCCAGGGCGAAAACGAAGCCCGCGTAAAGGTGGCCCAGTCCGAAGCGGCCCGCCGCGAGAAGGAAGCCGAAGCGCTGCGCGTCGCCACCACCGCCGAAAAGGTGCAGGAGGCCGCGGCGCTGCAGGACGCCTACGCCGCCCAGCGCGACGCCGAAGCCGCCCGTTCGGCGCGTGAAAAGGCCACGCTGGAAGCCGACGTGCTGGTGCGCGCCGAAATTGAAAAGCGTCAGAAGGAACTGGAAGCCGAGGCCGACGCCGAGCAGACCCGCCGCCGCGCCCGCGGCGAAGCCGACGCCATCTATGCCCGCATGGAGGCCGAAGCCCGCGGCATGCAGGAGATGCTGACCAAGCAGGCCGCCGGCCTGCAGCAGGTGGTGGCCGCCGCCGGCGGCAACGCCAACGACGCCATGCGCCTGATGATCGCCGACAAGCTGGAAGATCTGGTAAAAATCCAGGTGGAGGCCGTCAAGAATTTGAAGATCGACAAGGTGACCGTCTGGGACGGCATGAACGGCGCCGACGGCACGTCCAACACCGCCAATTTCCTCTCGGGCATGCTCAAGGCCATCCCGCCGATGCAGGAAGTGTTCGACATGGCCGGCCTGGAGCTGCCGGAAATTTTGGGCAAGCGCAAGCCCGAGGCCGCTTTGGCCGCCGGCGAAGAAACGCCGCAGGTATAAGCGCCATATTGTGAAATCGCTCCGGCCGAGGCTGTTGCAGCGAAGCGTGAGAAGGCGGCAAGCT
>JAQVWW010000249.1 GCA_028709505.1 Eubacteriales bacterium | reverse complement strand
GCGCTACGATATCCCTGTGGTTTCGCTTTGCACCGCTCCGGCAAACCTGTACGATTACGACACCGGCATCTATGTAGCCGGAAAAGTGCGGGACGATTGGCTGGCGGCGCACCCGGAAACGGAAAACGATCTGGGGTTGCCGGCAAACTTTAACCAAAAGGGAAAGCTCTGGGAAAAGAGCGCGCACATGGAGCTTTTCAATGCCGGCGGAGAACTTTGCCTGTCGCAGGGCATAGGACTGCGCACCCACGGCGGCTATTCGCTGCAATACGCCAACAAGAGCTTGCGCCTGCTGGCGGACACCGATTACGACGACCGCGACGGGTTCGCCTACGATTTCTTTTGCCAGGGGGAGGGCGCGTACGTGCCCTTAACCGGCCTTATACTGAGAAACTCCGCCACCGACGCCAAAAACGCGTTGTTTCGCGATGCCTTTATGCAAAGCCTTGCCGATCCCCAAAGATTGGATCTACAGGCCTCATGCCCCTGCATCGCCTTTATAAACGGCGAATATTACGGCATTTACAACATACGCCCGCTGTACAACGCCGCGTATCTGGCCGGCAAATATGGTTTTGACGCCGACGACGTGGTCATTATCAAAAACCCCACCGGCGGTATCGGCGACGAGGTGCAGGAAGGGTTTGTCGGAGACGAACTTCCGTACAACAAGCTGTTCACCTTTGCATTAAACGCGGATATGAAAATGCCCGATAATTACGCATACCTTCAAACACAAATCGATGTTGACAACTATATCGAGTACAATATCTTGCAGATATATTGCGGGAACAGCGACTGGCTGGCCAATAACGTGCGCATATGGCGCAAGCGCACGCCGGCGTATCTGCCGCAAGCCCCGTACGGCCAGGATGGCAGGTGGCGGTGGCTGGTATACGATTTGGATACCGGATATGGCCTGTTTTATAAAAGCTACGAAGAAGATTCGCTGGCCGCCGCCACGGCAACGGGCAGCCAAAGATGGTACAACACCGATGAGTTCACGGTAATGCTAAGAACGATGCTGACAAACGAGGAATTTAAAAATCAGTTTATAACGCGCTTCGCCGACCTCTTAAACACTGCCTACAGCGAAAAAACCGCCCAGGCGCGGCTGGACGCGCTGCTTGAAACCTATCTGCCCTATGTGCCGCAGCATATTCAAAGGTGGAATCTGCACCACGGGGATACGAACCGATATCTCGCAGAGATCGATCGCATGCGGGAATACGCGCAAAACCGCCCCAACGCCGTGCGCCAGCACATAAAAAGCTATTTTAAGCTTTCCGGCATCCATGCGCTTACGGTTTGCGCTTCGGGCCAAGGCGCCGTACGCTTGAATACGCTTTGGCTAAACGCCGAAAATCTGCCGTTTTCCGGCTCGTATTTTTCCGACATCCCCGTCACGCTGACGGCCGTCCCGGCGCAGGGCTTTCGCTTTGCCGGGTGGCAGGGTTCTGTTACGTCGCAAAGCGATACGCTTACCGTAGACATGGCGCAGCCGATGCGGCTGTGCGCCGTCTTTGAACCCATCCCGCAGCAACCGTAAGGAGGCGTCATTTTGAAAAAGCTCATCTGCACCCTTACGCTGGTGGCGGTAGGCCTGTCGCTGCTGATGTATCCGCAGACACATTTGGCGCTGCGGCACGGCCTGGAAAACGCGTTTGTCATGCTGCGCCTGAGCAGCTTTTCATACGAAGCCCTGCCGGCTGTGCCCGTCGATGCGGCAAAGACGCAGGTCGTGTTCATGTTCGACGACGGCTGGGCGTCGGTCTATACCGACGCCTACCCGCTGCTGGCGCGCTACGGGTACAGCGCCAGCATTGCCGCCATCCCCGGCATGGCCCGCGAAAGGGAGTATTTGTCCTACGCGCAGCTGGCCAGGATGTACATGGACGGCTGGGATATCCTTAACCATTCGTATTCGCATAAGGACGGCATGTATGCGCGCTGCGACGAGCTGCTATCCGAATATATGAGCGCGCGCGAATGGTTGGATAGGCGTTTTTTCCGAAGGGGCGGGAACAGCGTCATCATGCCGTTTGGCGACTGTAACCCGTATATCATACCGCTGCTGATCAAAAACGGCTTTCAAAACATCCGGACTTCCGACAACGTATTGCTGCTGGACCGCGACGAGGTATGCTATTTTCCCATCAAAACCATACATTTGCTCACCGATGTGTCCGTTGAGACGGTGACGGCCGAGCTTACGGCCTGTGCCGGGGGCGATTCGGCCGTGCTGTTCAACCTGCACAAGATGGGCGACGGCGCCGACCGCACACAAATGACGTTTTCGCCGGCAAAGCTGCGGGAAATTGTGGAGTTTCTGCACGCCAACGAGGATACGTTCCAGGTGGTCACGTATTTGACGTTGCTGGAGTAATCCGCATTACGACCGGCTGCCCCGGCGAAAAGACCTGCTGGCATTACGCCGACCAACTTGCGGCAAAAGGGCTGCAAGCCTTTTCCTTTTCGGGTGTTTTCGCCGTGAAAGAGCTTAAAGGGCGGCGCTGTGTGGTAAAATTAAACACAAGAAGAGCGTTATTTTGAATTACGCATTATTAGGAGGGAAAAGGCATGGTAGAGCAGGTTTTCAAATTAAACACAGGCAATGACAAAGCGATAGAAAAAATCCTATTTGATGAGAACATCCATTATTTGCATATGGTGTTTCGTCAAAACGATGCGCTCCCCGAGCATTTTTCCAATTCGAACGTGTATATGACCGTTGTCAGGGGCACGCTGTCCATTGGGTTAAACGATCAGGAAATTCATGAATATGCATCCGGCACGTTGCTGAAAATCCCCTATCAGACCAAAATGAATGTCAAAAATCTGCACCCGGATACGTTGGAGCTGATCGTAGTAAAAGCGCCCGCTCCGAAGGGCTGAAAAACGCAAGCGGCGAGAACCTAAAAGAACCTCCTGCCCAATGGTTGGATCGGGCGCATACCGCGCCGGAGGTTGGAAGGGCGCCGGGAATGCGAGCATGACGGCAACGGTAGGACGGCTTATGGATCCGAAGCGCCGGGGGGCGGCTTGGGCAAGCTCCAAAAGGGAAAAACAAAGGGCCCAACGGCCGATAAAAAGCCGGATTATGTAGGGGGACGCCCGAAGAAACCAAACCGTCTCAAGCCGCCCAATCGCAGGCGCGGGCATCCGCCGCCGATACGCTGCGCCGACGGAGAGCTGCCGGAACCGTTTGCAGCGGCGCCGGTATACGGTCGGGCAAGCGCACGCGCTGCGGACGGGGCGCTGGTGGGCACGTGCCCGTTTGTAAAAAAGCCGGGCGGCGGGGTATCCCCGCCGCCCGAAAAGGCCTAAGCTGG
>JAQVWW010000248.1 GCA_028709505.1 Eubacteriales bacterium | reverse complement strand
CCCACAAATCGTTGCCGGTGCCCTGGTAAAGAAACGTTTTTGCCAGCTGCCAGCCTTTTTCGGTCTTGGGAACGAAAATCATATCCAAATCCGACTGCGCGTTGGCCGTGCCATTCACGCAGGAGCCGTAAATAAACAGGATGCTGACATCGTCGGCATAATGTGCGCGGATGGTTTCCAGTACGGCGCAGAGTATCTCTTTTTGGTGTGCCAGCATCATAAGCCCCTTTTCCGCCACTAAGGTGGCGCGCATATCGGCGCGAAAGCCCCGTCGCCCGTCAAACATCCGGGCGAAACCCGCTGTCGATGCGGTACAGCGTTCCCCGCCCATCCTCACAGTGCAGCACCCGCAAATCCTCCGACGCGCCATAGACAAAAAGGCCGGCACGTTTCAGACGGCTGCATGTCGCCCAAAGCTGTGCCGCGTCGATGCGCCCCGCAGCCAGCGCCGCCTCCAGATTTTCCAGACGGCCGCAGCGGTCTATCCAAAGCGTTTCGTACTGCGCGGCTCTGAGGATCCGATCCTGCAGCGTGCGGATATGGTCGATCCCAAAGCGGCGGCACCACGCAATGCTGTTTTGGTAGATTGCCCATCCCGGTGAGCGCGTGACGGCCACATCGTCGTCGTACACGATGGGCACGCGCGTTACGCCGGCTTTCCAGGCGACGAAGACGCGCGTGTGCCCGTCTGTGATGTAGAACTCTCCGTCGCCGAGAAAATCGCGCACGGGAACGGCGTCAAAGTGCGGCATCGACGGTTCAAACCATGCCGATACGCCGGCAATTTTCTTTTGCGATAAGTAGAGCTGCGTCGGCCTGAGCGTATTGATATCGACCCACGCAACGCCTTGAAATGCCATCGCCGCGTCCTCCCCACAAAACCACCAAAGGGGAGCCGAAACTCCCCTTTGCATCATACGTCGCTGCGTTAAGGCCGCTAGGCGTTCCAGCCGGCGGACAGCCGCTCCAGAATCTTGCGGGCCACCTCGTCCTTGCTCATCAGCGGCAGCGGCTTAGAGCCGGTCTTGGCCACAATATTGACGATGTTGGTGTCCACATCGAAGCCGGCGCCCTCTTGCGTGACGTCGTTGGCTACGGCAAAGTCGGCATTCTTGCTGCGCAGCTTGGCGCGGGCATTTTTTATGATATCGTTGGTTTCGGCCACAAAAATGACCAGTTTTTGGCTTTCGCGCTTCATCTGGCCTAACGTAGCCGCCACATCGGGATTCTCGTCCAGCTCCACCGACAGCGGCTGCCCGGTCTTTTTTAGTTTTTCCGAATGCCTGTGTTTGACATAATAATCGGCCGGCGCCGCCGCCATGATGGCCGCGTCGCAAAACGGAAAGATGTCCACGCTGCGGTCATACAGCTCCTTGGTGCTTTCCACCTGATAAAATTCCACACCGGTTGGCGGTTTTAGGCTGACCGGCCCGCTGATCAGCTTGACGGCAGCGCCCATGCGCAGCGCCTGGGCGGCCAGCGCATAACCCATCTTGCCCGAGGAACGGTTGGTCAAATACCGCACCGGGTCGATATATTCGCGGGTGGGGCCGGCGCTGACCATAATCACCTTACCCAGCAACGGCTTGTCGGTGGTCAACAGCGACAGCGCTTCTTCGACGATCTGCGCCGGCTCGCTCATACGCCCGGCGCCCACGTCGCCGCAGGCCAAAAGCCCGCCTTCGGGCCCGATAAAATGCACGCCCCGGCCGCGCAGCAGTTCCAGATTCTGCTGCGTGGCAGCGCTCTCATACATGGCTGTGTTCATGGCCGGCGCGATGAGCATCGGCGCGCGGCAAGCCATGGCAGTGGTGGTCAGCATATCGTCGGCGATGCCGTGCGTATATTTGGCGATAAAATTGGCGCTGGCCGGCGCCACTAAAAACAAATCCGCCTGCTGCGCCCAGGAGATGTGCTCCACCTCCCAGCTCTGCCGGCGTTCGAACATATCCACAGCCACCGGGTTGCCGCTGAGCACTTCAAATGTCAGCGGCGACACAAACTCCGCTGCGTGACGCGATAAAATGCACAGCACCCGCAGGCCCTGCTTTCTCAGCCGGCTGACCAGATCGGCGCTCTTATAGGCCGCAATGCCGCCGGTAACGCCCAGCAGCACGGTTTTCTTCTGCAAATCACTCATCGATATACGCTATTTCACCCCGTCGTAGGCTCTCTCGTAATGGATTTTATCGTCTTCAATTTCGTGCACGGCTACCGTCACGCACTTGTCCGACGCGCACTTGACCAGTTCCGGCGCGCCACCCACCAACTGGCGGGCGCGCTTGGCCGCCTCCACCACCAGCGTGTATTTATTATCTACCTTTTCCAGCAATTGCTCCAAGGGGGGATACATCATGCAAAATTACCTCCTACCTATTTTGTCATCTTATCAGTATAACGTAAAAACCTGCTTTGTTCAACATTTATGCCCAGGTATCGGCTCCTTCATCCAGCAGTTTCTTGCGCAGTTTGGCGTTGCGGTCCATGCGGCAGCGCTCGGCCACGATGATGGCCTTTATCTTTTCCACCGCCGACTCGACCGAATCGTTGACCACCAGATAGTGGTATTCGTCCAGATACGAAAGCTCATGATAAGCGTTGGAGAAGCGGCGCATCAGGCTTTCGGGCGTCTCGCTGCCGCGCTTGATGATGCGGTGCTTCAGATCGCTGAGCGTAGGCGGCACGACAAATATGAACACGCCCTGGGGAAACCGGCGCTTGACCTGCAACGCGCCCTGCATTTCAATCTCCAGCAGCACATCTTTACCCTGGGCTATCTGGTCAAACACGTATTCCTTGGGGGTGCCGTAGCAGTTGTCGTACACGCGGGCGTATTCTAAAAACGCGTCTTTTTCCACCATTTCCTCAAATTGATCGTGCGTGCGAAAAAAGTAGCTGTCCCCTTCCTTCTCTGCGCTGCGGGGGCAGCGCGTCGTCACCGACACCGACAGGTTCATCCGCGGCATCTCCAGCAGCAGCCGAGAGCATACCGTGCTCTTCCCTGCGCCGGAAGGGCCGGATACCACCAATAGCAAACCGTCTTGCATCGCCGTTACGCCTCCGTCTCGACAGGTTCGGTATCGTTGACCAGCCGGTTGGCCACCGTCTCGGGCTGCACTGCCGAGAGGACCACGTGGTCGCTGTCCATGATGATGACGGCGCGGGTACGCCGCCCATAGGTGGCGTCCACCAGCCGGCCGGCGTCGCGGGCGTCCTGAATGATGCGCTTGATGGGGGCCGAATCGGGGCTGACAATGCCGATGATGCGGTTGGCCGAAACAATGTTGCCAAAGCCGATATTGATGAATTTGATATCCATAGCTACCTTCCCCTTACTCTATATTCTG
>JAQVWW010000247.1 GCA_028709505.1 Eubacteriales bacterium | reverse complement strand
GGCGTCTTCGGCCAGTTCGATGGCGACTTTTACCATCTTGCCGCAATCCCGGGACGAGACGTTGCCCCATCCCTGGTTATGCACCTGGTCGTATACGCCCATTTTGTGGGCAATCTCTTGCTTGAGCCCTTCGGACATCATGGTTTTAGCCATGCGGCGATTCCTCCTTGAAAAGAATTTAGAAATCCCCATTGGCAGTTTGTGCAACGCGGCGCTTTCTATGCTGGCAGGTTATACCGTAAGCGAGCCGGTCTCGGTGTTGATGACTTTAAAGACCTGAATCTCGTCGCCGTTTTCGGCGCTTAAATAGATGATATAGGTCTCTTCGGCAAATTTGCCCATAAACTCCCAGGCCAGCTTTTCGTTGCCGCCGTCGGCGGGTACGACGCACAGCTGTTCACGCTGGATGTCCAGCTGCATGGACACCAGCGCCCGCGCTTCGTCCATCGGAATTCCCGGCGTGCCCAGGCTGCGCCCGGCGTGGTTCATGTAGTAGGACGTGGCGTCAAGCGCCGCTACGGCGCCGGTATCCATGCATACCTTCACTTTGATTAGATCGGGATACAGCGTCGTGTCGCCGTCGCAGGCGGCAAAGTTGATGACCGCCATGTTGCTGTATTGTTGGGTCCACGTGGACACCACCGGCTCGATGCCGCTGTCTTTGAGGAAATCACGGCCGATTTGCTCGCACTGCTCCACGCTCAGCGTGCCCGCCTGGGCTTGCACCTCTTCCATCATCATAATCACCTTGCCGCCCTGGCGGGATACCTGCAAATACACCGGATTGCCCTGGGTGTTGACGGCGTTAAAGCAGTAGGCGCTGATATTGCCTTCGCACAGGCCCAGCGGCTCCAGGCTGCCGGCGTCGCCCAGGCCCAAAAAGCGCACCACTTCGGCCTTGGCTGCTTCTTCGTCGATGACGCCGGTGGGCAGGCCCTTGGGTGTACGTCCGGTCAGCGCGTCGCTAAAGGGGCCGTCGTAAATGAGCGTGGGCAGCTGCGGGCCGTTCTGGTTCATCTCATAGAGTTTGGTGGATAAGTCGTCGCTCTCCCAGTTGAAGAAGCTGTCGATGCGCATCTGTGAGAAGGACACCGATTGCTGCGATATGGTCTTTAAGTCGGTATTGATCAGCGCGCAGTTGTTGTGCAGCTGCTTGAGCTGCTCGATTTGTTCAAATGTCAGCGGATCGCCGCGCGAGGCCTGCTCCAGCAGCGAGCGGCAGTAGTCACCCACCAGGTTGGCAAAGCCCATCAGATCGCCCGCCGCAGCCTGTGCCAGCGGCAGGCTCGAGACGTTCTGCACCACGCCGTCGGATCGGCGGGCGATATCCGACAGCAGCGCCACGTTGACGCCGGGCGAGCCGGCTATCATCAGCTTTGCCAGGCCCAGCTCCACATTGCCCATGTTGTCGGTCAGCTCGTACAGCGAACGGGCGTAGGCGGTGTCCTGCGCCCGGCGCAGCTGGCGCACCTGGGCGGCCTGCGTACCGCCCCATATGCCGGTTGTGACAAGCGCGGCGACCATCACAGCCGGGAAAACCCATCTTTTCCAAAAATCCCAATTAGATCGCAAAACGATGCCTCCCTATCACCGCCACCACCGTCCGCGAGTAGATCCAGGACGATGTGGCTACGGCCGGATTGTAATAATAGATGGCGTTGCCGGTGGGATCCCAACCGTTGATGGCGTCGCGCGCCGCCCGCAGCGATTCCTCATCAGGGGCCAGGTTGATTTGCCCATCGGATACGGCGGTAAAAGCGCCGGGCTGATAGACGACGCCGGCAATGGTGTTGGGGAAGTGGGAGCTTTCGATGCGGTTGAGCACCACCGCCGCCACTCCCACCTTGCCCACATAGGGCTCGCCGCGGGCCTCGCCGTGCACCACCTTGGCCAGCAGATACACGTCACCCGACGAAAAGTCGCCGCTGGAGCCGGTGCTGCCCCCGGATGTGCCCGTCAGCGTAATGCCGATTTTGCGCGCCGTCGCCTCGCCTATGATGCCGTCGGCGGTCAGGCCGTATTTGCGCTGGAACGCTTTGACGGCGTCCTGGGTGCCGCTGCCGAACACGCCGTCCACCGCGCCGCTGTAGTACCCCCATTTTTTAAGCCGGCTCTGCACCTCCCTGACCAGGCTACCTGAGTCGCCCACGCGCAGGTCAGCCAGCGCTACGGTGTAGTTGGCGCTCAGTAGCAGCACCACCAGCGTCAGCGCCAGGCTTCGCAAGAATTTGGTACGAATCATCACTGCTCTCCTTTCAATCTTGCCAGATACTGCTGCGCCCTGCGCGCAAACCAGTTATCCCACTGTTTTTCTTTGTCCAGATAGTCGGCCAGCCGCGAGCGTACCGGCGCCGACGGCGCCTCCTCCCGGGGCAGGCTAAGTTTTTCAATTTGGTCGTAGTACTTTTGCAGTTCCACATCGCCGCCGGTGCCGGCGATGCAAAGGGGCGGATACATGACGCACCACCAGTTGGCGCCGTCGCCCTGGCCCAGCAGAATTTTGACCGCCTGATATTGGCCGGCCGGCCAGACGCGCCCCATATAGTTGCGGGTGGGGAACAGCTCCGTGCCCATAACCACCTGCGCCGTGTAGTCAAAGCCGTCGGCCTTCAGCCGCGCGGTAGTGGTGTCGGCAATTTCATCTTTTAAGCTGTCCAGCACCTGCCAGGCTTCGCCGCTGCTGTTTAAATCGCCCAGCTGCGGCGCATAGGTCTGCATCAGCATATCGCGTATACGCAGCTTCTCGGCCTGATCCGCGTCGCTGTCGCTGTTGGCCACGATATGCAGCCGCACAGCGCCGGCATCGCCGGGCACCTGCGAGCGTTCACACGCCGCCAGCGGCAGGCAGGCCAATAGCAGTAGAGCGAGGATGACGGTTCTCTTTGATTTCATGCTTCGCCTCCCTAGATGGATTCATCGGTATTATGAACAAATATCCTTTTGCCTATACAGGCGGCTGGAAAAATTGATGGGGTTGCGTATATTTTGCGCCCGCTGCGCTTGGGCGACATTTCCCGCGGCCTTAAGGTGCCGCGCGCCGCCGGCAGAGCAGACGTAAAAAGGCGGCACCGTGCGGTGCCGCCTGCTGTTATCCAAAGCGCCCTGCTGTGGGCGTTAAGCAAGGGTTCTACTCTTCGTCGTCGTCAAACGTCGGCTCAATCAGCCCCAGGTTTCCATCCTTGCGCTTGTAGATGACGTTGACTTCCTCGGTATCGGCGTTGAGGAACACAAAGAAGTCGTGGCCCAGCAGCTGCATCTGCAGCACCGCCTCGTCCAGCAGCAGCGGTTTTATGGCAAAACGCTTGGTGCGGACGATTTTTGGGCCGTCGGCCGCTTCTTCGTCGCCG
>JAQVWW010000246.1 GCA_028709505.1 Eubacteriales bacterium | reverse complement strand
ACCCCAAAGCGATATGGAAAAGACGCTGTACGCCGTCGACGAAGTGACCGGCCTTATCCACGCCGCGGCGCTGATGCGCCCGTCGCGCAGCGTGCTGGACATGGAGCTAAAGTCTGTGAAAAAGAAATATAAGGCCAAAGCATTTGCCGCCGGCGTCAACCGCGATGTCATTGAACGCGGCGCGATGCAGCTGGGAATCAGCGTGGATCAGCTCATCGCCGGCTGCCTGGCCGCCATGCAGGCCTGCGCCGCACACGTCGACCTACCCCAGCGTATATGAGAAAAGTTCCTAATCTCGGTATCTTTTACACACATATAATGATATAATTATTTCTAAAAAAGCATAAAGATCCGGCGCCTCGTCAAAGTTTGGCCTTTTGGCGCCGCGGACTTACTACCAGCAGAACCGGTGGGATATGATGCCGAGAAGAAAGTATTTGGGGGAGCTGCTCGTTGAGGGCGGGTTTGTTACGCAGGCTGCGTTGGACAGCGCCATTGCCCAGCAAAAAGAGAACCCGGACAAGAAGCTGGGGCAGGTGCTCACCGAGGCCGGCCTTATTTCCCGTGAACAGCTTTACCGCGTGCTGGAGAGCCAGTGCGGCATTCCGTTTATCGACCTTGCCTCGGTGAGCATATCCAAGAACATGAGCGAGCTGGTGCCCCAGATGCTGGCCCGGCGCAACGATTTGGTGCCGGTGCGGGTGGAGGGCGGAAAGCTCTTCGTGGCCATGGCCGACCCGCTGGACATCGCCGCCGTACAGGACGTCAGCATCAGCTCCCAAATGGAAATTGTGCCGCTGTTAAGCTCGCCTGAGATGATAGCCCGGGCTATTGAGCTTATCTACGGCAACGTGGTGGCCGAGCGCGCCATCGAAGACTTCCAAAAGGAAAGCGACATCTATGCCAACGGCCAGGCCAGCGCCGGCGACAACGAGGACGTCGAAAACTCGCCCATTGTGCGTCTTATCGACTCTCTGCTGGAGCGGGCCGTGCGCCAGGGCGCATCGGATATCCATATAGAACCCAGCGAGGACGACGTGCGCGTACGCATGCGCATAGACGGCGCGCTGGTGCAGGTGTTGACGACGCCGCGCAACGCCCAGTCGGCCATGCTGACCCGTATTAAAATTATGGGCAACATCAACATTGCCGAGCGGCGTATCCCCCAGGACGGCCGCTGCGAGCTGAGCGTGCTGGGCCATGAAATCGACGTGCGCATCTCGACGCTGCCTACGATGTACGGCGAGAAGGCCGTGCTGCGCATCCTGGACAGAAACTCCTTTTTGCTGCCCAAGAGCGACCTGGGTTTTACGCAGGAGAACCTGCAAAAATTCGACCTGCTGCTAAAAAACCCCCACGGCATCATACTGGTCACCGGGCCTACCGGCTCGGGCAAGAGCACGACGCTATACACGATGCTCAACGAGCTAAACGAAGAGCGTAAGAATGTCATCACCATAGAAGACCCGGTAGAGTACGTCATCAAGGGCCTCAACCAGGTGCAGGTCAACACCAAGGCCGGGCTTACTTTTGCCACCGGCCTGCGCTCCATCCTGCGCCAGGACCCGGACATCATCATGGTGGGCGAAATTCGCGACCAGGAGACGGCGGACATCGCCATCCGCGCCGCCATAACCGGCCACCTGGTGCTCTCGACGCTGCATACCAACGACGCCGCCAACACGGTGGCGCGCTTAACCGATATGGGCGTGGAGTCGTACCTGCTCTCCAGCGCGCTGGTGGGCATCATCGCCCAGCGGCTGGTGCGCAAGATATGCCCGGCCTGCAAAGTCAAGGCCGAGCACCCGCCCCGGGAGCTGGAGGCCTTTGGGCTAAGCGCCGATACGGTGCTGCATAAGGGCGAGGGCTGCGCGCTGTGCAACAACACCGGCTACTACGGGCGCATGGCGGTGCACGAGGTGATGATGCTGGACCGCAGCATAATCCACCGCAACGCGACGGCCGACGAGCTGCACGAATACGCCATCAAGCACGGCATGGTGACGCTCAAAGACGCTTGCGTCGACCTGCTCAAGGCCGGCCGCATTACGCTGGAAGACGCCATGGCGGTGGCCTTCTCCCAGGATGAAAGCTAGGAGGAAAGGCTGCCTATGATAGATTTACAGGACTGCATGCGCCTGGCCGAGGAGGCCGACGCATCGGATATCCACCTGACGGTGGGCGTGCCGCCCATCCTGCGCATCAGCGGGCGGCTGGAACGGGTGGGCAGTGTAAACGCCACGCCCGGCGATACGCTCAACGCCGTGAAAAGCCTGTTAAGCGAGCAACAGTTCGCGCTGCTGGAGCAGCAGGGCGAGCTGGACCTGGCGGTATCGGTGCCGGGGCAATCCCGTTACCGGATGAACGCCTTTAAGCAGCGGGGCACGTTTGCGCTGGCGCTGCGGCGGGTGGCCACGCGCATTAAGCCCATGGAAGAGCTGGGCCTGCCGGCGCAGATCGCGTCGCTGGCCACGCTGACGCGGGGCATGGTGCTGGTCACCGGCCCTACCGGCTCGGGCAAGAGCACGACGCTGGCCGCCCTCATCGATTCCATCAACCGCAACCGCTCGGCCCACATCATCACGCTGGAAGACCCCATCGAATACCTGCACCGGCACAATAAGTGCATCGTCAACCAGCGGGAAATCGGCATGGACTCGCTCAGCTTCGCCGCGGCGCTGCGCGCGGCGCTGCGCGAAGACCCGGACATCATCCTCGTGGGCGAGATGCGCGATTTGGAGACCATCTCCATCGCGCTGACCGCCGCCGAGACCGGGCATTTGGTCTTTTCCACGCTGCATACCGTCGGCGCCGCCAAGACCATCGACCGCATCATTGACGTGTTTCCGCCCCAACAGCAGCAGCAAATACGCACACAGCTTTCGATGACGCTGCAGGGCGTCGTATCCCAGCAGCTTGTCCCCACCACCGACGGCAAACGCACCGTGGCGGTGGAGATTATGAAGGTAAACGACGCCATCCGCAACCTCATCCGCGAGAACAAAACGCCGCAGATCAACAACACCATTGCCACCGCCGCCGCCGCCGGTATGATACCGATGGATCGATCGCTGCTGGAGCTGTATCGCAGCCGCAGAATCACGCTGGAAGACGCCATACTTTTTAGCGTCGACCCGCAGTATGTGCGCAAGAACGCCATGTAAGGGGGATCCCGTGCCTAAGTTTCGCTACACCGCAAAAAACCTGCAGGGAGAAATGATTGAAGGCCTGCTGGACGCCGCCGACCGCGCCGACGCCGCCGGCAGCATCCGGCTAAAGGAATTCTTCCCCGTGTCCATCACGCAGCTGGAGGAGAAGGCCACCGCCCGGGACGTGGAGCTGCAGGCCAAAATACC
>JAQVWW010000245.1 GCA_028709505.1 Eubacteriales bacterium | reverse complement strand
AAACAGCGCCGGCAGGTTGGCGTCCAGGCTGGCGCTCTGGGCGATAAGCGCCTGCCCCTCGGCGCTGGCCAGCGCGGCGGGGTTGGCCATCAGCGCCGTCAGCGCCTGCTGCAGTTGTCCGGCGGCGTCCAGCTGCGCGCGCTGCTGCTGCAGCTGCTGCCCGGCGGCGGATATCTGCGCTTCACCGTCGGCAATACCCTGCTCAAACTGCTTTTTCTGCGCATAATAGGTGGCCTCGCCCTGTTTCAGCTCCTCCTCGGCGTCTGAAAGCTGCGCGGCGGCGTCTAAAAGTTCGCTATCCGCCTGGGCCTTGGCGTCATCCAGCTCCTGCTGGGCGTCGTCAATCTTTTGCCGGGCGTCGGCCAGCAGCCGGTCATAACGGCCGGTCACGCTCCGGGTGGCCACCTGCTCCAGCTGATCGCTTTTATCGTCTATGGCGGCGTCCAGCGCGGCACTGCCGGAGGGCAAGTCGCTCTTATCCAGCGTAATGAACAAATCGGTATATACGTCAATACAGAACGTGTCGGCAGTCACCAGCAGATAGCCGTCCAGCCGGCCGTTGCCTACGGTGGTGCTGCCCCGCTCCAGCGAAATATAAAGAGGTGAATCGACCAGCGCCGTCACGGTAAGCTGCGATACGCACAGCACGTCGGATAAGTCGGCGTCGCCCGGCGCCGCCAGCGTAAGCGTATCGCCCACGGCGATGTCGTCGCGCAGCGCGGCGCTGTAATCCAACGCGCATTCGCCGGGGCGGGTGGGCAGCGCGCCCTGGCGCAGCACCGGGCGGTTGATGTCGTCCCGGGTGCCGGCATGGGCGGGCAGCGAATAGACGCGCAGGGTGGCGCTTACGGTGCCGGTCTGCGCGAACAAGTCGTACGTATAGCCGGCCATCACGCCGTCCAGGCCGTCCACGCCGCGTACCGCCGCCACATCGTCGTCGTCAAACCCTATGGTGGACACCAAGCGGATGTCCATCAGCCGCTGGGTGTCGTAATAGGTTTGGGCCATCGCCTTCATGTTGGGCGCGGTGGCCTTAATGCCTGAAAAAAAGCCGGCGCCCAGCGCCACGATGGCTAAAATGGATAAAAAGCGAGTACGGGTACGCCAAATTTCCCGCAGGCTGTCCTTCCACAGCGATGGTATCCTCATCGTCGCGTCACCACTCAATCTCGTCGGCGCGCAGCGGCGCGGGGTTGGTCACCACGTCGCGCACGCGGCTGTTTTTCATGCGTATGACGCGATCGGCCATCGGCGTGATGGCCTGGTTGTGCGTGATAATGATGACGGTCATGCCGGTGTTGCGGCACGTATCCTGCAGCAAGCCCAATATGGTCTTGCCGGTGTCGTCGTCCAGCGCGCCGGTGGGCTCGTCGCACAGCAAGAGCTTGGGCCGTTTGGCCAGCGCCCGGGCGATGGCCACGCGCTGCTGCTCGCCGCCCGAGAGTTGGGAGGGAAAGTTATCCAGGCGCTGATCCAGGCCCACCTGGCGCAGCACTTGGGCGGCGTCCATCGGGTCGTGGCAAATTTGCGCAGACAGCTCCACATTCTCCAGCGCCGTCAGGTTGGGCACCAGGTTGTAAAACTGGAACACAAAGCCGATATCAAACCGCCGATAGGCCGTCAGCTGGCGCGTGGTGTAGCCGGCGATGTCCCGCCCGTCCACCCATACGTTGCCTTCGTCGCAGGTATCCATGCCGCCCAAAATATTGAGCACCGTGGTTTTCCCGGCGCCGCTGGCCCCCACGATGGCGGCCATTTCGCCTTTCTCGACGGCAAAGGTGACGCCGTCTGACGCGGTGATGGTCACCTCGCCCATATGATAACGCTTATATACGTCCTGCAGCTGCACAAAGCTGGTCATTGTCATTCCATCCTTTATCCCATTCTACGTTTTATCATACCTGCTTGGCTGCGTCCTGCAAGGCAATACACACACTTTTCACACGATTTAATCAAACCCTCACAAAAGGGTTGCGTCAAAGGAGCCGGCTGCATAAAAAAGCCTGTTTTTTGCCATAGTAACTACAAAGTACACAGGCGGGAGGACGCCATGGACAAGCAATATTCGGCGATCTTTTTTGATTGGGCCGGGACGGCGGTGGTGTCGGAACAGGCGGTGACGTCGCCCATCCTTGCGCCCATGCAGGCGCTGCTGCAGCAGGGCGTGTTCCTCGTCATTCTGACCAATCTGCGCTACGATGATCTGATGGGCGGGCTGCTGCATACGCATTTTGGCCGGCAGGAGCTGGCGAACCTGTACCTGGGCGTCGAGCGCGGCGCGGTGCAGATGGGCTTTGATGCCATCGGTGATCCGGTGGTGCTGCATTCGACGCTGCCCGACCCGCAGCAGCAGCTGTTGCTGCACGAGCTGGCCTTCGAGTTCCACCGGCACCTGCTGTGGTTTTACCGTATGGGCAGCGCGCTGCTGCTGCCGCCGGGCAACTTGTGCCGCGTCGATCTGCTGCCCCGGCGAGCTCGGCAGCAACGCCCGCTGCGCCAGGAGGAAGCGCTGACGCTGTTGGAAGAGCGGCTGACCGCCCACGGCTATGCCCACGGCGCGCCGGGGCTGCTGCGGCAGGTGGACGAATTAAGCGCGTCGCTGGGCATCCGCGTGCGTCCGCTGCTGCGCGACGGCTTTTTGGAGTTAAGCTACACCGGAAAAAATGATAGCGTGGATTTTTTTATCGAGCATGTGCTGCGGCGCAAAGGCATACAGCCCTACCAGTGCTGCTTTTGGGGGCACGACTTTTATAGCCTCGGCGACGCCATATTTGGCGGCGACGTGGCGATGATCACGCCGCTCTCTTACGAGGGAGCCTTTTTTGACGTTAGCCCCGTCGGTAACCCGGTGCCGGCCAACGTGGTGCCGGTGGGCGGCGGCGTGGCGTCTTTTCAGAGTTTTCTCGAGTCCCAGCGTCAATTTTACAGCTGATTTGTGATCTTTTGACATTTCTTTTGCCGGCCGGGTATATTAAATGATGTACCGAAAGGAAGAAATGTGTATGCAATTTTACCAAAAAAGCCGCAGTTCCCGGCTGCTTTCGCCGCTGTTGTGCGTTGTATTGGGCGTGCTTTTGCTGCTATGGCCCGGCGTATCGCTGCTGACGGTATGCTACCTGCTGGGCGGCCTGCTTATCGTCTTTGGCCTATGGCAAACGGTTCGCTCGGCGGTATACGGCCTGGCCTACTGGGGCGCTCTGATGCTGTCGATAGGCGTGCTGTCGCTGTTTTTAGGCGTCGGCCTTGTGCTGTTCCCGCGGGTAGCCAGTTCGCTGCTGCCGATTATGCTGGGCATCGGCCTGCTCATCGACGGCGTCACGCGGCTGAGTTTTGCGCTGCGGTTCTGGCAGCTTTATGGCC
>JAQVWW010000244.1 GCA_028709505.1 Eubacteriales bacterium | reverse complement strand
AGGCTGCGGCCGGCTTTTAAACACAGATGGTAGATTTTCTCCTCCACCTGATGCAGCGGGATTTCTCGGGTGTTGCTCACAGGTTGGTTTCCTTTCCCGTTTGGCCGGCGGCGTACAGGCCCTGCACCAGCTTAACCGCCTCGATACCCTGCCGCCCGTCGACGGCAAAGGGCTTTTTCTCGGTGATGCAGTCGTAAAAGTCGACGATCTGGCGCCGGTGGCCCTTGCCCCAGTAATCTTTATGCTCTGCGGCGGCGGCGTTGCCGTCCACCAGCGGCACAAGCCGGTCCTGCTGCCACAGATAGAGGCTGTCGGCTCGAAGCAGCACTGTGGCGCGCTCGAACATCGCCTCCACCTCCACCGGCGCGTCGGTCTCGTAGGCGTTGGTGGCGTAGAACACGGCGGTGACGCCGTTTTGCATGCGGATAAAGGCGTGTGCCGTGTCCTCCACTTGAATGCCGCCAATGCGGTCGGTGGTGACGGCCCCGGCGATGCTTACCGCGCCGCCGCCCAGCCACTGTACCAAATCCAGCGTGTGGATGGCCTGGTTGATCATGACGCCGCCGCCCTCATACGCCCGGGTGCCGTGCCAGTCGTCGCTGTAATATTCGGCTGTGCGCTTCCACGTCACCATGCCGCGCAGCGCTTTTAGCGGCCCGTATGGCTGTTCCTGCACCATGCTTTTCAGCGCCTGGGAAGAGTCGTTGTACCGGTTTTGAAACACGATGCACAGCCGGTTTCCACCGGCCGCGTCGTCGGCGGCCAGCATGCGGCCGGCGTCGTCCACCGTCACAGCCATGGGTTTTTCGCACAGCACATATTTGCCGGCGTTTAAAGCGTCCACGGCCATCTGCGCGTGCAGATAGTGGGGCGTGCAGATGTGCACGGCGTCCACATCGTCCCGCTTAAGCAGCTGCCGGTAGTCGGTGTAGGCGGCGCAGCCGCACTCTTGGGCGGCTGCCTGGGCGCGTTCGGGTTTCGTGTCGGCCACCGCCGTCACGCGCACCTGGGGCAAAGTTTTGAGCACGTCGCGGTGCATGCCGTAAATGTTTCCGCAGCCGATGATGCCGCAGCGTATCCGGCCGGACACGTCAGTTCACCTTGACCGGCTTGCCGGTGCGGGCCGATTCGTACACGGCCAGGATAACCGAGAGCGGCGCGCGGGCGTCCCGGCCGGTGATGCGCGGCGCGCGGCCTTCCAGTATGGCGTCCACCACGTCGGCAATCTGCTTTTGGTGCGAGCTTGCGCCGATGGCCGCCGACGCGGCGCCGCCGGCCGGGCCTTGCTGTTTAAGCGCGCCGGTGGTCTTGCCGTAAAAGCCGGCGGATTCTTCGCCCTCGGCGGCAAAACGCCATTCGCGCAGCGCATCGCTTTCGATGATGACACTGCCTTGGGTGCCGTTGATGTCCAGCCGCGTGTGGAAGCCCGGGAACGCCGCCGTGTTGCCTTCCAGCAGGCCGATGGCGCCGTTTTGAAACTTTACGGCGGCGACAGCCACGTCCTCCACCTCAATGCCCGTGTGGGCGCGCGTGGCGCAGTAGGCGCTGACCTCGTCCACCGGTCCCATCAGGTACTGCAGCATGTCCACGTAGTGCACCGATTGGTTCATCAGCGCACCGCCGCCATCCAGCGCCCAGGTGCCCCGCCAATCGCCGCTGTCGTAATACTCCTGCGAGCGATACCATTTCGTGTGCGATCCGCCGAAGGTCAGCGTGCCAAACCAGCCCTTTGTAAGCGCCTCGTGGGCTTTTTCGATGGCGTCGTCAAACCGGTGCTGCGAAATGCATGACAGCAACACGCCGGCTTCTTCGCAGGCGCGGATGAGCCGGTCGGCGGCTTCCAGCGTCACGTCGATGGGCTTTTCCACCAGCACATGCTTGCCGGCGGCGGCGGCCCGCACGCCCAAGTCCGCGTGGTAGCCCGACGGTACGCACAGGTGCACCAGCTGCACGGCTTCGTCTTTTAACAGTTCGTCAAAGTCATAATAGGCCTTGCAGCCCTGCTGCGCGGCCACGGCGTCGGCCTTGTCCGCTACCACGTCGCACACGGCGTACAGCTTGGCGCCGGGCGTGTCAAGGATGGCTTCCACGTGGGTGGGGCCGATGGCCCCCAAACCGACAACGGCACAATTGATTTGTTTCATGGTTGACCTCCTTATTTCGACGCCGCCAATAGCGTGCGGCGATATCCGTACAGGGCTACGGCAAAGCGGTCCGCGCCGCTGCCGGTACAAAGCGCGTAGTTGTCCAGGTGCGGTTCGACGGACACAAACCCGTGGTAATCCCGCTCGATGAGATCGCGCAGGATGAATTCGACGCAGCCGTCGCCTTCGCCGGCGGGCCGGTGGGCGTCGCTGAGCACATGCGTGTCAAACCCGGCGTCCAGCCCGGCCTTTTCGGCAGCGTATACCGAATCCTTGATGTGCACATAGCGCACATATTCGCGCAGCAGCTGCCAGGCGGCGCGGTTGTCCTGGCCGCACTGCACAAAGTTGCTGGGGTCGTATGTCATATGAAAGTTGGGGCTTTGTATCGTGGCAAAGATGTCCTGGCAGCGCCGGGCAATATCGCCAAAGATGTATTTCTCGTTTTCGTGCAGCAAGGTGACGCCGGCGCTCTCGGCGATGCGCACCATCTGCTCCAGGCGGCGCATCACGTCGTCGCGGTACGCGTCGGCGTCGTGCCCGGCGGGGATGAAAAAGCTGAACATGCGGATATACGGGCACTCCAGCACATCGGCTACCTCCGCCGTATGGCGCAGCAGCGCCAGCTGCGGTTCAAAGGGCAGCGTGATGTCCGCCTTGCCCAGCGGCGAACCCAGCGCCGACACGCGGAAGCCCCGCGCATCGATGCGTTTTTTCACTTGATGAGCCATCTCCAGGCTCATGTCGGATATATTGACGCCGTCGACGGTGCGCATCTCGATATACGCGATGCCGTGCCGCGCCAGCACATCCATCTGCTCGTCCAGCTGCGGGCTTATCTCGTCGGCAAACGCCGAAAGAAGTAACTCTGCCATAACCCACGCTCCTTATGCCAAGATGGCTTTATTATAGCCTATTGCGCCCCCGGCCGCGAGACAAAAAACAAAATTTCAGCCTTTGTGTATAAAAAACCGGGAATGTGAGATAGTAAGCATATACTGCCGATAAGCTATCGCGGTAAACAAAATGTACAATAGAAGGAGTGGTAACCTTATGACCGAAATGACCGAACGCACCACGCAGCTTTCGGAAAAACTCAAGGCGCTGTCGCATCCTTGCCGGCTGAGCATCGTACAGGACCTGCTCAACCGCGACTGCAACGTCACCGCCATCCAGGAGACGCTGAACATCCCGCAGCCCAGCATATCGGCACATCTGGCC
>JAQVWW010000243.1 GCA_028709505.1 Eubacteriales bacterium | reverse complement strand
CGCTGATGTTCTATATATATGGCGGCGGCCGACAAAGCGCCGAACATCCAAGCGGCGCGGATCGACTGCGTATTCGGACCACTGGATACGGCGGTGGCGGCGACGCTGGAGCACGTAACGCTGGCGGATTGGACGGCCCGGCGTAAAAGAAGGGCATGGCGTGCGGCAAGAGTGCATCCGGCCCTGTGCCCGCGCGGTATGCTCTATTTTGCATGCCGCAGTAAGTGCAACGTTATGGCCTGATCGGGCTGCTGACGCCGACCTTCTATTTGGCGTGCGTACTCGATACACCCCGTCAGCGGGCACGCCCCCCCAATACTCTCGCGGTCTTTTCATCCGCGTACGCGCGCGGGAGACGCCGTCGGGCCGCCAAAGGTGTTCAGTTCTTGTCCGCGCGTCTCGTAAAAAGCTGTGCCAAAAGGCCGGCAAAGGGAACGCCTGGCTGTTTTGAACGCCTTTAGCCGGCCACCGTCTGACCCCGGTATACGACGCAGTTATGGCCCCTCCCCTTGGCCTGATACAGCGCCCGATCGGCCTCCTCCAGCACCGTCATCTCGCTTTCGCCCGGTTCGGGCAGGCGCACAGCCACGCCCACGCTGATGGACAGAAGCTCCGATACCTGCCGGTTGCCGCTGACAATGCCCAGCGCCAGCACGCTGGCATGCAGCTTTTGAGCCATCGTCACCGCATCCTCTTCGCGGTTGACCGAAAAACAGGCGACAAACTCCTCGCCGCCGGTGCGGCAGATGATATCCGTGGATCGGCCAAAGCAAATTTGCATGCAGCGTGCTACCTCTTTGAGAGCGATATCGCCCTGATAGTGGCCAAAAGTATCATTATAGTGCTTAAAAAAATCAATATCCACCGCCAATACCGCGCAGTGCCGGCGCAGCCGGTTGCACATCTCCCACAGCGTGCGGATACGCTCAAACCCGGCTTTGCGGTTGGAGAGTTGCGTCAGATAATCGGTGTTGGCCTCGTCCTGCAGCTGGTAGATGACCTGCGCGTAACCCATATGCACGGTGTTGGACATGACAAAGCCGGCCAAATTTATCAGCAGCGTGTAGACGATCAGCGTTGAGCCGGCGCCGGCCCACAGCGCCGCCGCCAAACTGGCGACCAGCTGCATGGCGCACAGCGTCAGCAGATCTTTGGCCGAGAAGAGGGGGGCAATGGCCAGCAGCGCGTAGAACAGCAGCAGGTTTAGCTGCTTGCCGGTCTGCAAATCCAGTTTATAAAAGGGTACCATGCACACGCTCATCAAAAGCCAGAAGCTCATGCAAACGTACCGGACTTTGCGCGGAGCCCACTGCTTTTTAAAGGCTGCCGCCGTCACGATCATTGTGGCGGCGCAGAGCACCGCCATAACGATGCCTTCGGGGCGCACACGGCCATTTTGATAATAGCGCGGATCCACCAGGTTGATACTCTGCAGCACTACCGCGGCGGTGGCCACTAAAAAAACCCATCTTAGGCAAACTTTTGACAAAGTTCCTCCTAATCGTTCGGAAATTTTGTGAGCTGGCCGCAAATCCCACAACATAGTGAAGTTACTCCTTTGGAGATAAATATCTCTGCATACGGAAAACAGTTTTAAAAGATAATAGCGCTTAATAACAAAATTTATAGCAGACATGTGTTTTTTATTGTACCGCTTGCGCTATCGTTTTGGCAACCGTTATTTTGCTAAAACTTTAAAAACATCCAAAATATTGCATAAATTGTATCGGGCAAAATGTTCGCCTTTCCTTACTTTATTGCTTTTGCCCTGACCGCGATAGAAGGCGCGGCCGGACGGGTGGGCCGGCTCTGCCGCCGCGACGATCCTTTTTCCGCGGACGCGGAGAGAATTTCGCCGATGGGCCGGATTTCTTGCGGGCGTTGCGGCCTCTTACGCAGCCTTAGGCGGCGGGCCTACCCGGCTTAACGGGCGCTACGATAAGGCTGGCGGCGGGAACCCGACGCCAAAATAGACAGGCCATATTTTGCCGCCGGCAGGGTAAGTGTCGGCGCGGCGGCCCGTCGCCGGGCTTTCCCGGCCGCGGTGCGCCAAACGCCGGGGCGACCAGCCCGCCTTGCCCACCGCGCGGTGTGGACAGCGGGCCGGTTAAAAACAGCGCAATATGCCGCACATGACCCACCCCGACGGTTCCGGATTAGCCCTCCAGTTTGCGCAGGAAGTCCGGCGGTACGGCAATGCTGTGGGCGGGTACCTTATCCCAGGCAAAGCCGGCGATCAGCTCCCGGGGCAGGGCGGGCCGCGGTTTATCCAGTAGGCCGGCCAGCGCTGCCAGCGCGCCGATGATTTCATCGGGTCGGCAGTGCCTGCGCAGCACGCCCATATCCAAATCGTGCTCCCGCTTGGAAAACCTGCGACCGTCCGGGGCCGTCAGCAGCGGAACATGGAAAAAGGCGGGGGCTTCCCGCCCTAGCAGGTGGTACAGGTACAGCTGGCGCGGCGTGGACGAAAGCAAATCCTGCCCCCGCACCACATGGGTGATGCCCATGCGGGCGTCGTCGACCACCACCGCCAGCTGATAAGCGAACACGCCGTCGGATCGGCGCACCAGAAAGTCGCCGCATTCGGTGCGAAGGTTCTGCCGATACGGCCCGCATACGCCGTCGGTAAAGCCCCATTGCGCGTCGGGCACGCGCAGGCGAAGGGCCGGCGCATGGCGGCTGCTCAGGCTTTTTATTTCCTGGGCCGACAGCTGTCGGCAGCGTCCGTCGTAGACGCTTTGCCCGTCGGCGGCATGAGGCGCCCGGGCGGCATGCAGCTGGGCGCGGCTGCAAAAGCACGGATATAGCAGGCCCTGCCCTTGCAGCTTTTCCAGCACCGCCTGGTACAGCGCCGTACACCGGCTTTGCGTATACGGCGGGCACGGACCGCCTTTGGCGCCGCCCTCGTCCCAGTCCAAGCCCAGCCAGGCAAGGTCTTCCTCTATCTGGTGGGCATATTCCCGTCGGCTGCGTGCCGGGTCCAGATCCTCGATGCGCAGCACCACCCGCCCGCCCCGAGAGCGCGCCGCCAGATAGGCAAGCAGCGCGCAAAAGACGTTGCCCAGATGCATCCGGCCGCTGGGGCTGGGGGCGAACCGACCGCGGGGCGGGGAGTTTTGCGTCATGGCATGGACTCCTTTTTTTCTATCCTAGCCGGGCAGACGGCAGCGCAAACCGCCGGTATGATCGGAGCGGGCCGCGCCTTTTGGGCACCACGGGCGTCAAGGCCGCCACCCCCGGCGCCGTTCCTGCGGCGTTGCTGCCGACGACTGCCCACAGCCCCCGCCAGCTTCGCGGCCCGATTGCCTTTGGATAAAGCTCGCTGGGCGAAAGTTTGCCGCCGGCGCCGGCAAAGGCTTTTTTGCCGGCTC
>JAQVWW010000242.1 GCA_028709505.1 Eubacteriales bacterium | reverse complement strand
CTTTTGAGAGCAAAGAGCGCAGCGCCCGCGAAGGCGTCAACCCCCGCACCGGCGAGCCCATCCGCATTGCCGCCGCCCGCGTGCCGGGCTTTAAAGCCGGCAAGTCGCTCAAGGATGCGCTGAAGTAACCATCGAAAAGGCCGGGCAACCGGCTTTTTTCTTTCTCGGCGACAAAAGGAGAATCAGGATGCGCGTAGATAAATTTTTAAAGGTGTCCCGTATCATCAAGCGACGTACCGTCGCCCGCGAGGCCGGCGATCAGGGTCGCGTGCTGATAAACGACAAGGTGGCCAAGCCGTCCAGCGAAGTCAAGCAGGGCGATATCCTGCAGGTGGAGTTTGGCAACCGTGTCAGCCGCTACCGCGTGCTGAAAGTGGAGGCCACCACCACGCGCCAGGGCGCCGCCGAGCTGGTGGAGGAGCTGGACGATGCACAACCATAGCGTTTGCGCCGTCATCGTGGCGGCCGGCGGCTCCAGCCGCATGGGGTTTGATAAGATACGTTTGGAGCTGTGCGGCAAGCCGGTGCTGCGCTGGTGCCTGGAGGCTTTTGAAGCCTGCGCCGCCGTCGACGGCTATGTGGTGGTGGCAAACGACGCCGCCCTGCCGGCGCAGATCGGCGCCTGGGGCATGCAAAAATGCCTGTCCGTGGTAAAAGGCGGCCAGACGCGCACAGCGTCGGTATACGAGGGGCTGCAGGCGCTGCCGGCTGACTGCGCCATCGTGGCCGTGCACGACGGCGCGCGCTGCTTTGTCACCGCAGATATCATCGAGCGCACTGTCCGTTCGGCACAGCACAGGGGTTCGGGCGTGGCCGCCATTGCCTGCGTGGATACGATAAAGCGCGTAGACGGCGACGGCAGCGTCGTCGAAACGCCCGACCGCGCCGCTCTGCGCCGCATCCAGACGCCGCAGGCCTTCGGCGCCACTATCTTACGCGATGCCTATGCGGCGGCGCACCGCCAAAAGCTTACCGCCACCGACGACGCGGCGTTGTTGGAGATGGCGGGCCTGGGCGTCTTCGTCGTCGACGGATCGCCGGACAACATCAAGCTGACATCGCCCGAGGATATCCCGATAGGTCGGGAAATCCTGCGGCGCAGAACGGGAGGGACGGCGATGACGCGCATCGGCATCGGCTACGACGTGCACCGGCTAACGCCCGGACGCAAGCTGATTTTGGGCGGCGTTGAAGTGCCGCATACGCTGGGCCTGCTGGGCCATTCCGACGCCGACGTGCTGACGCACGCCGTCATGGACGCGCTGCTGGGCGCGGCGGCGCTGGGCGATATTGGGGCGCTGTTCCCTGATACCGACGAGCGCTACGCCGGCGCCGACAGCCTGGAACTGTTAAAAGAAGTGACCGCTCACTTGGCCCAAAACGGATATGGCATCCACAACGTGGATGCCACCGTCGCCGCCCAGCGGCCTAAGCTGATGCCGTATATCCCGGCCATGCGTAAAAAGCTGGCCGCCTGCATGGGCATCGATGTGGCGCAGGTCAGCGTCAAGGCCACCACCACCGAAAATCTCGGCTTTGAGGGCGAGGAGCTGGGCATGTCGGCCCGGGCGGTGGCGCTGCTATCGCGCTGATTACGGCGCGCTTAGCTGCACGATTTCCACTTCGTGGAAGTAGTGCTGCACGATTTCTTCGGCGGATACGCCGTTGGTGGCCATCGTGTAGGCGCCCCACTGGGACATGCCCACGCCGTGGCCAAAGCCTTTGCCGCCGGCGGTAAGCCGGCCGTTTTCGTAGGTGAAGCTATCCAGCAGCGTAGAGCGGAATACCAGCGGATTGAGTGCGATGCGAAAATCCGCCGCGTGGATGTCCAGGTCATTGACGCGGATGGTCAGCGCCCGGCCGGATGTGCCGGTGGCGGTGATGGACATCGAGTCGATGCGCTCTATCTGATAGCCGGCGCCGCTGAGCGCGCTTACCAGATCGTCCCGGCTGAACGTGGCCGCCCAGCTGCGGAACTCCTCGCTGGCCATGCTCTCGTCCGAAGGCACCGACTGGATGTAGGGCGGGTTGCCGTCGGCATAGTTTAAGCCTTCGTTGGCCAGCGCCGTCTGCCCGCCGGCGCAGGAGTGAAACCAGGCCTTGATGTACTCGCCTTCGTAAGCGATGACAATGCCCTGCGTATCGGCCACGGCTTTTTTGATATTCTCATCCACGCCGGCGGCGTCGTAGGCCTGGGATTCTTTGACATCGGTGGAGATATCGGCCTGGGTGCTGTAGGCGCTGGATTCGTTATGCGTCAAAAAATCGAACAAAAACGTGCGGGCCAGTATGGCCTGGGCTTTGAGCGCTTCGGCCGGCCAGTCGCTGCGCATTTCGCCGGCCAGCACGCCGCACAGATATTCATCCAGATCCAGCGTGCGCACTTCTTTATCTTGGGCGATGTAAACGTTGAGCGTATAGCCGCCGTTGTCGCCGGCTTTGAGCTTATCCGGCCAGGCCGGCAGCTTTGCCTGCGTGGTGGCGGTGGGCGCCGGCGCGGCGGTGGTCGCCTGCGGCGCTTTTGTGCCGGCGGGGGATGGCGAAGGCGCGGGGGTTTTTCCGCAGCCTGCGCATACCATCGCCAGCGACAGCAGCAGGGGCAATAATTTGCGTATCATGTGTGCCTCCGGTTTGTGTACCATTTTGCTATGAGTTTGCGCCGGTATGCGCCAAACTATGCGATTTATTTTTTGTGCGTAATGTACTATAATATATATTTAACCGTATCAACGACGAGGAATGCCATGGGAAAAACGCCGAAGCCGGCCAAAACCGGCCAGAAGTACGGCCAGCATTTTTTATTTGATCCTTCGATATTGAGCAGGATGATCGACGCGTCGGGCGTGCAGCCCGGCGATAGCGTGCTGGAGATAGGCCCGGGCTTAGGGCCGCTGACGACGCTGCTCTGCCGCCGCGTTGCCTATGTGCTGGCGGTGGAGATTGACGCTGGGCTGCTGCCGCGCCTGCGCGACAACCTTGCCGGCTGCGATAACGTCGACGTGCTGCATGCCGACATCATGCAGGCCGATCTGCCGGCGCTGTGGCGGGAGAAGCTGGGTGGCAGGCCGTTTCGCGTGGTGGCCAACCTGCCGTATTACATCACGACGCCGGCCATTCTGCTGCTGCTGGGCAGCGGCTTGCCTATCGGTTCTATCACCTTTATGCTGCAAAAAGAGGCAGCCCAGCGGCTGGTGGCGCAGCCGGGCACGGCGCAATACGGCGTAGTCAGCGCCGTTGCTGCCTATTATGCCGACGCCAAGATACTCTTTGGCGTACCTGCCGGTGCCTTTGTGCCGCCGCCCAACGTGGACTCGGCCGTACTGCATTTGCGCATGCTGCCCGCTCCGCGGGTGGCCGTGCGCGACGAGGCGCTGCTGATG
>JAQVWW010000241.1 GCA_028709505.1 Eubacteriales bacterium | reverse complement strand
ATTAAAAACTCGGTGCTGGAGAATTTTACCAGCAGTGGTTCAATGAGCGTGAGCCAGTTGCTGCTGGGGCTGGCGCTGGCGCTGGTGTGCGGCCTGTTTATCTTCTTTATCTATAAGCGCACGTTTAACGGCGTGCTGTACAGCCGCAACTTCAACGTATCTTTGCTGATGCTGGTGCTGGTTACGGCGCTTATCATCCGCACCATCTCGTCGAGCATATCGCTGTCGCTGGGCATGGTGGGCGCGCTGTCCATCGTGCGCTTCCGCACGGCGGTCAAGGATCCGCTGGACACGGCCTTTATGTTCTGGGCGGTGGCTGCCGGCATCACCGTAGGCGCCGGCTTCTATGTGATAGGCCTGGTCGGCTCGGTCATCATCGGCCTGTTCCTGTACTTCTTCAATATGTTCAAATGGCGCTCCAGCTACCCGTACCTGCTCATCGTGCGGCACGATTTCTCCTGCGCCAACGAGGTCAGCTACGCGCTGCGCAAGCTGCCCCGCGGCAGCCGGATGAAGTCCAAGACCGTCACGCGCAACGGCGTCGAAATTACGATGGAAGTGCGGCTGCCCGGCGAGAACACCAACATCGTCAACGATTTTTTGACCATCAACGGTGTGTTCGACGCCACCCTCATCTCCTACCAGGGCGATTACGGCGCTTAGGCCGGGAGAATTTTTATGAGCAAAAACGAACGCTTTATCCGCACATACAGTCAGGGCGTCCTATCCACCATTGAAATTTGGGTGGATAGAAAAACCGGCGTCAACTACCTCTACGTCAAGCAGGGCTATTCCGGCGGGTTATCCCCGCTGCTGGACGGCGAAGGTAAGCCGGTGATTACGCCGCCGGAATCGCTGCCGCAGAGCTGGTAATAGGCAAAGACAGCGGAAAAAAGAATAGGCTGCGACCTGTCTTTTTTCTGTAGAGCAGGTTTGTCTGCCTTTTGGGCATATTTGTCCAAGGCCGTCTTACACAGGCATAAATCCCTTTCTCTTGCGCATAAAGCCGGCCGACCCTTGGGTCAGCCGGCTTTTGCATCGTGTTGCACCGGGGCCGCTACAGCCCCTTGCCCAGCTCGTATGCCCGTTGCATCAAGTCCGGCCGTTCGCCGGCCGGCGTCGGGCCGCTATGCACCAGGATGTCTATCAGCTCCATGTTGCGGCGCTGGTAATCGGCCATGAAGCCGCGATAGGTCTGCTGATAGCACGCTTCATCGAGCTGCCCCTGGGAGAAGAACCCTGCCACTTTGATGCCCGGCTTTACTTTGACGTTCCAATCGGTATCCAGCAGGCAGTAATGGCGGTTTAGGTATGTAATCATCGGCCCACAGGGCTGCCCGGTGTGGTTGGGAGCGCTGACCAAGACGGCGTCGGCCTGGTAAAGCTCTTCAAAATACGGACGCAGATCGTCCTGCAGCACGCAGACTTTCTCGCCCCCCTCTTTGCACTTACGGCAGCCGGTGCAGCCGCCAAAGCGCATGTCGTAGACTTCGTATTCCAGCACTTGATGTCCCGCGTCCCGCGCGCCCTGCACCGCCCGTCGCAGCAGCGTAGACGAGTTGCCCTCTTTGCGGCCGCTGCCGTATACAGCCAATACCTTCATGTGGGTTCCTCCAGTCTTTTTTTCTATTGTAGCCGTTCACGCCGGCACAATACAAGAAATAAAAGCGTTTTACCCGCGCCGGGCACGTTTTTTCTTTCTTGACACATTCTGCCCATCTTACCTATAATAAGAAGATATCGTAGTACAGTAACAAAAGCGAGGAAGAAACTTATTATGCAACCTACCATTACAGCCAATCAGCTGCGCCAAAAGTACCTTTCGTTTTTTGCGTCAAAGGGCCATGCCGTCATCTCGTCTGCCTCGTTAATTCCCGAGAACGATCCGACGGTGCTGTTCACCACCGCCGGCATGCACCCGCTGGTGCCTTATCTGATGGGCGAAAAGCACCCCGCCGGCACGCGGCTGACCGACGTGCAAAAGTGCATCCGCACCGGCGATATTGACGACGTGGGCGACGCGTCGCATCTGACGTTTTTTGAGATGCTGGGCAACTGGTCGCTGGGCGATTATTTTAAGGAAGAAGCCATCCGCAACAGCTGGGAATTTTTAACCAGCCCCCAGTGGCTGAATATCGACCCGCAGCGGCTGGCCTTTAGCGTATTTGCCGGCGACGAGCACGCCGCCCGCGATGAAGAGTCGGCCGGTATCTGGCGCGCCTGCGGCGTGGCCGACGATCGCATCTTTTACCTGGCCAGAGAGTACAACTGGTGGGGCCCGGCGGGCAAAACCGGCCCCTGCGGGCCGGACACCGAGATGTTTATCATCACCGAGCAAGCACCCTGCGGGCCGGACTGCTCCCCTGCCTGCTCCTGTGGCCGTTATTTGGAGATCTGGAATGACGTCTTTATGCAGTATAATAAAACTGCTGATGGCGCCTTTGAGCCGCTCAAGCAGAAAAACGTCGATACCGGCATGGGGCTGGAGCGCACCATCGGCGTGCTGCAGGGCGTAAAGTCCGTATACGAGACCGACCTTCTGCAGCCTATCATTGCGCTTATCTGCACGCTCAGCGGCAAGCAGTACGGCCAGGATGACGAGACCACCCGCGCCATGCGCATCGTCTGCGACCATATCCGCAGCGCCACGTTCATACTGGGCGACCCGCGCGGCGTGGCGCCGTCCAACGTGGATCAGGGCTACGTGCTGCGCCGGCTTATTCGCCGCGCCATTCGTTTTGGCAGCCAGATAGGCCTACCCGACGGCTTTCCGGCCACCATTGCCGATTTTATCGTAAACAAATACTGCGACGTGTATCCCGAATTGGCCGAAAACCGCGCCTTCATCCTACAGGAGTTGGACGGTGAAGAAAAACGCTTTCAGCGTACGCTGCAGCAAGGCTTAAAGGAGTTTGAGAAGGTGCGCGCCGCTTTACAGGGCAGCGTCATCGCCGGCGCTCAGGCCTTCCGGCTGTACGATACCTACGGCTTCCCCATCGAGATGACCCAAGAGCTGGCCCGGGAGAACCATCTGACGGTGGACCAAGAGGGCTTTGAAGCGGCTTTTCGCAAGCACCAGCAAACATCCAGCAGCGGTGCGCAGCAGCGCTTTGGCGGCGGCTTGGCCGATCACACGCAGGCCACCGCGCACCTGCACACGGCCACACACCTGCTGCATGCCGGCCTGCGCAAATATCTGGGCGATGAGGCAACCCAACGCGGCAGCAACATCACCGCCGATAGACTGCGATTTGATTTTAACTTCTCCCGGCCGATGACCGCCGACGAGATTGCCCAGGTAGAAGCCTTCGTAAACGATGCCATCGACGCGGCCATACCGGAGGAATACGTGGAAATGTCGGTGGAGCAAGCCCGTGAAAGCGGCGCCATCGGCCTGT
>JAQVWW010000240.1 GCA_028709505.1 Eubacteriales bacterium | reverse complement strand
AACCTGCAGTGGCGCGAAGATGATAAGCTGGAGCGCCTGTGGGTCGTCGATCCGTCGCACCCCATCGCCGCCGGCATCACCAACTATTTTGAAGTGCCCAAGACCGAAATGTACGGCGAGTTCTTTAACATCCCGCAGCCTGACGAGCTGGTGTTCATCAGCTGGTTTGAAGGCGGCGAAGTGTTCCGCAGCGGCTGCGTATGGCGCCGCGGCATGGGCAAGGTGTTCTACTTTAGGCCCGGCCACGAGACGAACCCGGTGTTCTTCCAGCCGGAAATCCAGCTGGTGCTGAAAAACGCCGTGCGCTACCTGGCTAAGCCCAAGGGACAGATTGCACCGCGTTATTACGCCATGGAAACCATCGACAAGCTGGATCGCTTCAACGATACCGATACGCTAACCGCGGTGCAGCGCAAAGCGAAGTTCGCCGAAAAGCAGCGCGAGATTGCCGCAAAAGTGGCCGCGTTCCAGGTTGCCAAGGAGCAGAAGTAATGATTCGCGTAACCGTATGGAATGAGTTTCGCCACGAGCTGACCGATCAAAAGGTGAAAGATGTCTACCCCAACGGCATCCACGAAGCCATCGCCGACTTCCTGGGCAAGGAGGAGGACATCGAGATAACCGCCACCGCCTACCTGGATAAGGACGAGGAACACGGCCTGTCCCAGCAGGTGCTGGACAACACCGACGTGCTGCTGTGGTGGGGGCATATCGCCCACGGCGAAGTCAAGGACGAGATCGTCGACCGCGTATATAACCAAATCCTGCTCAAGGGCATGGGCCTTATCGTGCTGCACTCGGGCCACGCGTCGAAGATTTTCAGCAAGGTTTGCGGCACCATTACCGGCCTTTTGCACTGGCGCGAAGACGATAAGCTGGAACGGCTGTGGGTCGCCGATCCGTCGCACCCCATTGCCGCCGGCATCACCAACTACTTCGAAGTGCCCAAGACCGAAATGTACGGCGAGTTTTTCAACATCCCCCGGCCCGACGAGCTGGTATTTATCAGCTGGTTTGAGGGCGGCGAAGTGTTCCGCAGCGGTTGCGTGTGGCGCCGCGGCATGGGCAAGGTGTTCTACTTTAGGCCCGGCCACGAGACGAACCCGGTGTATTACCAGCCGGAAATCCAGCTGGTGCTGAAAAACGCCGTGCGCTATCTGGCCCCGCCGACCAACCAGGCCGTGCTGCGCTACTACCACCAGACCACGGTGGATCAGTTCGACCGCTTCGCGGCTACGAAGCTGTACAACTAGCCACGTACGCAAAACATAGCGTTAGCACCCGGCTTCCGGCGCAGGAAGCCGGGTGCTTTTTATCGAGTGGGGCCGTAGGATGCCGGCGGCCCAACGGACGCCTTGCGCAAAGGCATCCATGCGGCGCTGGAAAACAATACCGCCGGACAGCGGCGCAAGGCACACCCCGGCAGCATTCTTGACGTGTCGAAGCGACGGTACCCCGGTGCGTTATGCCGGAAAAGTCGCCCTCCCCGGCGGCCTTGCGGCGTTGCGTGCTTTGCCGGATAAACCCGCTTGATAGGACACTGCCGTTATGCCCGGCGGCGCAATCCTCTGTTTCCGGCGCCAAAACGGTGCTGGAAATGATGCCCAAGTCTGCTGCAAAGCATATCCAACGGCGGTTTCGCCATGGAAAAAGAGGATAAAAAAGTGCAAAAAACCGCCGCATACTGCCAGCTTGCCTGACAAAAAACGTTTCACCGACACGCATCGGCAGGGCTGCCGTGCTTTTTTATGGGCTGCGGCGGCTTTCGACAAAGCAAGACGGGCTTTCCATTTTGGCCGGTGGTGTACAGCATCGGTTTTCGTGTGTTATAATATGTAACAAATGCAGCAGCAACCTTTTGTGCAGCCCGATATTATATTGGCATCCCAATCGCCGCGGCGTCAGCAACTGCTTTCGCAGATGGGGCTTAGGTTTCGTGTGATAGCCTCCGGCGCCGACGAGGACGTGTACGTCCCCGGCGATGCCGCCGCTACGGTGCGCGCGCTGGCCCGGTTAAAGGGACGGGCGGTGGCCGCCCGGTATCCGGCCGCGCTGGTAATCGCCGCCGATACGGTGGTGGTCTATGCCGGGCAGATTCTGGGCAAGCCCGCCGACCGACGCCAGGCTGTGCAGATGCTGTCCCGGTTAAGCGGAAGCGAACATCGGGTGCTGACCGGCGTTTATGTGGCGCTGGACGGCCGGGAATTGTGTCAGCATGAGGAGACCGCCGTGGTCTTTGGGCAGCTGACGGCGCAGGAGATTGCCGCTTATGTGCACGCGGCGTCGCCGTTTGACAAGGCCGGCGCTTACGGTATACAGGAGCAGGCGGCGGTGTTTGTGCAGCAGCTGCGCGGATGTTACGATAATGTGATGGGTCTGCCGCTGACGCGGCTGTACCAAATGATGTGTCAGATTCTCCCCGGCGGCCAGGCACAGGCGCTGGGGCTTATGTATTCTAAAAGAGGATAAAAGGAGAGGGTGGCCGTGTTTTCTTTTTTTAAAAAAGGGGTAGGCGTGGATTTAGGCACCACAAACGTATTGGTCTATGTAGAGGGCCGGGGCATCGTGCTGCGCGAGCCGTCGGTAGTGGCCGTGGACTCGGAAAACCGCCGCCAGGCGCTGGCGGTGGGCGAAGACGCCCGCCAGATGATTGGCCGTACGCCGGGCAACATTGTGGCGGTGCAGCCCATGCGCGACGGCGTCATAGCCGACTTTGACACCACTGAAATCATGCTGCGCTGGTTTATGCAAAAGGCGCTGGGTGGCCGTAACTCGTTTATGGGTACGGCGCCCCAGGCCATCCTGTGCGTGCCCTGCGACGTAACCGAGGTGGAGGAGCGCGCGGTGCTGGACGCCGCCCGCCGGGCCGGCGCCCGCGAAGCCTATATCGCCGAAGAGCCGCTGGCCGCCGCCATCGGCGCGGGTCTGCCGGTGGGTGAGCCGACGGGCTCCATGGTCGTCGACGTGGGCGGCGGCACCACCGAGGTGACGGTGCTGTCGCTGGGTAGCATCGTCGTGGGCTCCTCGCTGCGTCTGGGCGGTATGCGCATGGACGACGCTGTCGTCAGCTACATCAAGCGCGAGTACAATATCCTCATCGGCGATCGCACCGCCGAAGACGTCAAGATTGCGCTGGGCTGCGCCATAGAGCCTAAAGTAAACAGCCGCCTGCAGATAAAGGGCCGCAACCTGTCCAACGGGTTGCCGGTTACCATCGAGGTGACCGCCGACGAGGTGTGCGAAGCGCTGCGCGAACCCATCTCGATGATAGTCGACCTTATCAAGTCCACGCTGGAGAAGACGCCGCCCGAACTTTCGGCCGATATCATGCAGCGGGGCATTATGCTCACCGGCGGCGGCGCGCTGCTGCCGGGGCTGGACGTGCTTATTTACCGCCA
>JAQVWW010000239.1 GCA_028709505.1 Eubacteriales bacterium | reverse complement strand
CTGAATACGTCGAACACCAGCACCGTATCGATGGGCAGACTGATGAACCGTTCCCGCTCGGGCTGAATGGACGACAGCTGCGAAAGCGACATCGCATAGGGGAACGCGTCTTGGGCAAATACGTGCACGCCGCTGTCGGCAAAGGTGGCGTAAGCCTGCTCCATGCGCTGTTCCAGCGGCAGACCCACCAGCTCGTTGCCGGTTACGATGGGACTGTGCATGACAAAGGAGCCGCTTTGGGCCTGCACATAGCGCAGTGCGTTGGCATAGCGGGTAAAGGACGGATACTCGGTATTGTAGTAGACCGGCATCAGGCTCATGATAAACGGGATGCCGTTGTCATACAGCGTGTCGGCGGTCTTTTGCAGCATATCGATGTCGTGAAAGGGCGACACTTCGTCTATCATGACGAACATCTGCCCGCCGTCCTGCCGGCCGAAGTAGCGATTGAGCATCTGCCCGAAGGCAAACACCGAAAGATCGTCGGCATTTACATACGGCGCGTACCACACGGCGCCGCACATGACGCCCAGCGGATAATCGCCGCCATCCAGCGTCATGCTGCCCACACCCTCGCCGTTGAAGGACGTGATATACCGGGTGCCCGGCGACAGGATGACCCGCTGTACGTTGCCGTATACGTGCAGCGTGGCGTTGGCCACCCGCGTGACGGTGCCAAAATTCACGCCGGGCACCACGGCAAAGTCGTCGCCCACGCACAGTACCGTTTTATCCCGCGCCAGCACATCCTGGAGCGGCTCCTCGTCCTGCAGCACCACGTAGCTGTAGCTTTCGGCCATGCCGACGACGTAATCCACGCTATGCACCGGCTTAGGGTCCATGCCGCAAGCGGTGATGAGGTTGGCCAATAGCGTCATCTGCTGCGTATCGTTATATACCAGCAGCACGCTATCCGACGCCGCTTGAGCGGCGGCAACGGGCAACAGCGCCAGCAGCGTGGCGATGATGCACAGTGCGACGGCCGTCTTTTTTAGCATTTGTTACTCCTGTCTGTACGCCAGCAGCGCCATCAGATTATCAAAGGCGTACAGTTGCTTTGTTGTTGCGTCGGCGAACGCGCCGTATACGTCGCTGGCCGCGTCGCGAACCTGCAGCGCGTCCATGCGCCGGATGCTGGCCGCGTAGCCTTCCTCGTCGCCGGCCCGGGCAAAGATCTGCGCGCACAGCGCGTAGATAGCCGTGGACTGCGTGTCGGTTGTCGCCGTGCCGTCCCATCGGTACGCGCCGTAGAGCGTGCCGGTATCGACGCGGTGTTTCATATAATCCAACGTGGCCGGCACAGGGCCCTGGGCCTGAGTCGCGTGCAGCGCCGTCAGCAGCGCCTGCACCGTATGGATGTCGGCCTGCGCGTAGCGCCCGTCGGCCGGGTAATAGGCGCCGGCGTACAGCGGAAAAACATCGCCCAGGTAGCCGCCGGCGGCGATATCCAGCATGGGCTGGGCTATCTGCGCCCATTTGTCGTCGTACTGCCCCAGCCGGCGCAGCGTGTCGATATCCAGATAACACAACGTAACGAAATCGTTGGTCATACCCAGCTGCTCGTCGTACATGTCGTAGATGCAGCCGTCTTTGACGTTGGTTTGGTATAGCCGATCGGCGTAGTGCAGCGCCGTTTGCCGGTACTGCTGGTCAAAGGCTTCGCCGGCCAGCAGCAGCGCGCGGATGATGCGGATGTCGTCGACAAACGCGTTGACCGGATAGGCGCCGCTTTGCGCGGAATACCGGTAAGAGAGGATAACGCCGGTGTCCAGATAGTCGCGGACAAACTGCAGCGCGTGGTCAAACGCCTCCTCATCTTCGATGGCCACCGTGTACAGCATCCACAGCCCCATCGATTCGGACAGCACCTCGTCTCCGGTGGCCAGCTCGCCGCCGCCTTCGGTATCCAGATAGTTGGTGCGCACGCCGCCCTGATCGGTTATCATATGCGCCTTAAAAAAGTCAAGGCACAGCTGCTCCTGCTGGGTGGCGGGCAAAGCCGACTGCGCCGGCGGCTGCGTGTGCTGCACGGTGCAGCCCGTCAGGCTGCCGGCGGCCGCCAGCAACGCCAGCGCCCACAGTGCGGTGGTTCGCGCGGCACGCCTCATACGCTTTGGGAAGCCTGGGCCGGTTCGTCCCGGCCGGCCAGCCGCCTGGTCTGGTATTTTTCATCGAAAAACCGGACGACATGCGCCAGGAACAGCACGTTGACCAGATCGTAAGCCGCGTTGTACAAAAAGATATGTTTGGATAAATCCGCGTCGCCTGCGCCGATGATGGACACGACAATCTGCGACAGGCCCATTAGAATGACGGCTAAAACAATGATTTGCTTGAGCCGTTTCTTGTGCAGCAGAGCCAGCACCACCGCCGCCCACAGCACAATATAGCCCAGCGTACGCGGCGTGGCCCCGGCCTTTACGGTGCTGTACAGCGAGAATGTCGTGGCCCATGCGTTGGCAGGCTGGCCGGTCTGCCGCTCGAAGTTGCCCATGCTGGGCCGGTTGTGGTAAGCGGTCTTGGCGGCCAACTTCAGCATCGACGCAAACGTATCGGGATGACCGGCGTAATATTTGACGATGGACATCACGTCGTAGCGGCTATAAAAATCCTGATGCAGCAGCTGGCCCTCGGGATCGATTTCGGGATATTTATCAAAGTAGATGGTGCCGTCCAGCAACTCATACCGGTCGGCGATGCCAAACTCCTGCAGCGCCTCGGGCGGGTTTTCGGCGGTCATCAGCACGCCGCGCGTCATCGCATGGTACAGGTTGATGTTGGTAAAGTCGGTGGAGATGAGCAGATAAGTCAGTATGCCGGTGGCCGCCAGCAGCGTGGAGCAGAATATGGTCAGCCATTTGAACAGGCGGCTGTGTTTTTTCAGCAGCAGCAGCAAGCCCAACAGGCCCAGCAGCACGCCCACCGGCGCGTACTGCTGCTTGGAGAAGGTCAGTATCATGCCGCACAGCACAAAGCCGCCCAGCAACGCATACCGGTTATATCGGCCGTCGGCATACAGCAGCGCGCAGGTAATGCATCCCAGCAGGCTGATATAGGCTATCGGCTCGGCATAGAACGAGTTAAAGTAGGCGGTGTAGCCGGTATCGGCAAACACGACCACCGCCGCCGCCGCTATGACCAGTGAGCCGGGCAGCGTCAGCCGGTGTACCAGATAGTCGGTCAGAAAATACAGCACCACCAGGAAATAGACCAGCATCACGCCGGCCAGGAAGCGCACATCAAACACGGCGTCGTTGCCGGTGAAGAGTCTATCCAGCACAATGGCTGGCCGGATGAACAAGAACTGTGACGAATACACGGTGTTCGTGTATTCGTTGTAGTACTGCATAATACCGTATTCCTTGATGAAATAGCCGTCAAAGCGGTGTTCCATGTTCCCAGGC
>JAQVWW010000238.1 GCA_028709505.1 Eubacteriales bacterium | reverse complement strand
GCCGATGTACATGCCGTGCACCGGCCGGGCGCCCTCCAGCGCCAGCAGATAGGAGCGCTGTTGATGCATGCGCATAAAATAATAACCCGATACGTTGACAAAGGGATAATGGCTGGCAAACACGATGTGCCGGGCGGTTACCGTGTGCCCTTGCGCATGCAGCGCGTGGTCTTCCACGCCGGTTACGCGGGTCTGCTCGTAGATGTTCAGCTGCCGCGCCACCGCCGATAGGAACTTTAGCGGATGGAACTGGGCCTGATCTTCAAAGCGCACCGCGCCTTGCACGGCAAAGGGCAGGCTGGTTTGCGTGGTAAACGACGCCGGTAGGCCCAGCTGCGCGGCGGCGTCGGCCTCGCGCTTAAGCCGGTCCGGCCGGCTGGTACCATACACAAAGGATGGCAGGCGCTGCCAGTGGCAGTCGATGGCCTCGTCGGCGATGATGCGCGCGTAAGCGGCTATGGCGGCCTGATGGGCATCGGCATACTGCCGGGCCTGCTCCGGCCCCGCGTCGCGAACCAGCGTTTCGTAGCAGCATCCGTGCTGCGACGTTACTTTGGCGGTGGTGTTGCGGGTCTGGCCGCTGCCGATGCGGTTGGCCTCCAGCACCACCACGTCATGGCCTTGTTTGGCCAGCAGATAAGCGGTCAATATGCCGGCCATGCCGGCGCCTATCACCACCACATCGGTGGTTTCATCGCGCCGCAGCGGCGGCCGCCGGTCCATTTCACATGTTTTTGACCAAATCGATTCCATATCGTGCCTCCTTCTGCTAGGATTCCCGAAGGACGGTAGGATATGCCAGTGTTATCGCACATTTTGCACTTGACGGCGCCGATGCGACGCATAAAATGAACCTATCGTCATGTAACGTTTGTTTCAAAAGAATGGAGGGGATTTTACGGCAAATATAGCCATCATCGGCGCAGGGCTGGCCGGCTTGAGCACCGGCATCCACCTGCAACAAAAGGGCTTTCAGACCGAAATTTTCGAGCTGGCCGACTGGGCCGGCGGCGTGTGCACCGCCTGGGTGCGTTCGGGCTACACCTTCGACGGCTGCATCCACTGGATGGTGGGCACCCGCCGCGGCGACGGCTTTTATCAGCTGTACCGCGATGTCGACGCGCTGGCCGCCGACACACCCATCTACAACCCGCCGTCACTGCAGATGGAGCTGGACGGCACTGTCTATGAAGTGCCGCTGCAAGCGGCCGGCTTGCGCGCTTTTTTTACACAATATGTCCCCCGGCGACGCACAGCCTATCGACGAGCTATGCGACGACATTGACCGCATGGCCAAAGCCGACTTGCCCGCCGGGGCGCCGGCTGATGTGGGTGAACTGCTGCGGTTCCTCACCCGGGGCAGGTACTTTCTGGCGCTGGCGCACAAATATAGGGGGCGCAGCATGTACGACTATGTGCAGCGCTTTGGCAGCCCCGCCGTCCGCGCCATTTTGCAGCGGCTGATGCCGGCGCCCATGTCTGCGCTGGCCCTTGTCATGATGCTGGGCACCCGTGTGGGCGGCAACGCCGGCTATCCGCTGGGCGGCGCGCGGGACGTCATCGCACGCATGGAGGCCAAATACCGTGCGCTGGGCGGCAATATCCGCTTCCATACCCACGTGGACGAAATTTTAGTGCGCGCCGGCAAAGCGGTTGGGCGTGCGCGCCGGCGATATGCGCTGTGCCGCCGATGCCGTCGTGGCGGCCTGCGACGCCTACGATACGCTGCGGCGCATGCTGGGCGGCCGGTATCCGCACCCGCAGCTGGACGCGCTGCTTGCATCATCGCCGCTGTTTCCGCCGATGGCTTTGGTATCTTTTGGGTTAACAAAACGTTTTGCGATTCCCTATTCTATGGATTATCAGTTCTCGGACGGCATTGCCTGCCCGGATACAACACGCTATTCGCTGCAGCTGCGCTCGTTCGAGTTCGATCCTTCGTCGGCGCCGGCCGGTGCCAGCAGCGTCATGGTTTCTCTCAACGCGCCGCTGGATTACTGGCAGGCGCTGCGGCAAAGCGACAAGGCCGCCTACCGGGCGCGCAAGCAGCAGCTGGCCGACGCCGTTGCCCAGGCTCTGGAGGCGCGCATCCCCGGCTTTTGCCAGGCCGTCGCCGTGACCGACGTCTGCACGCCGGCCACCTACCGCAGGCTGGCCAACCTGCACCAGGCTTCGTTTGAAGGCTTTTTGCCCACGCCGGCGGCGCTGGGTACCCGCATCAGCAAAAGACTGCCCGGCGTATCCCACCTGTACCTGTGCGGCCAATGGACGGCGGCCGGCGGCGGCATCTGCGCCGCAATAAACGACGGCAAAACCGTTGCCCGGCTCATCGGCAAAGAGGTGCGCAGATGAACGCTACGCCGGAACCCGTCACGCAGCGTAAGCGGCAGCGCCCGCGCGCGGCGCGAACAGATTTTGCGCTGTGCGCCGGCTATCCTCGTCTCCCGCGGCTATGAGGCGATGAAGATACGCGATATCGCCGGGCGACTGGGCATCAGCGCAGGGCTGTTCTTTAACTATTTTCCCTCCAGAGGAACTGGTCAGCATGGGCCTGAGCGGGCCTCAGAGCGTGCTTATGCTCAATGCCCATGGCATCAGGCCCATTGCGCGGTTTGAAAAAATGACCGACGCCATCTTTCAAGCGCCGCGCTACCTTCCCCGCACGGTGTTCTTGTTGACGGCCCCGCCCTGCCCGCCGATGTGCAACGGCCGGCCGCCCGGTTTTCCGCCATAACGCCGGTGCCGGCCGTCCTCCGCCTGGGCCAGCGGCTGGGCGAAATCACGCCCGGCGATCCGCGCGCGCTGGCCGCCGCCTGCCGGGGTGCGGTACCGGGCATTGCCCAAAGCCGCAATGGCGCGCTGCGGCGGCCCAAAAGCAGCTGGGTGGTGGACATCTTGCGGGCATTGATAAGGCCCGCCGGGCAGAAATGCCCAGCAGGCCAATGTATGCTTGCGTGGCAGGCAGCGGGGCTGCCCGTTTTTTTGCGCCGACTTACCGGAAGGACAGCAGCAGATAAAAATCGGCGTAGAAGTAGGCATCCGGCGCTGTCTGGCCCTCCATGCTGGCGTTTTGCACCACAACGGTCATCTTAACCGTGTCATTTTCGGTGGTAAACGAAGCTTCCTGCTGCGTCAATTGCAGGTGTTCGGTAGTATATCCTTCGAACCGGGCAAATATTTGAGCCGTGTCAAAGGCGATTACCTGCTGCCCGTCCTCGTCGGCGAGCGTCAGCTGACACGTGTCGGTATCGCAGTGCTGCGTCAACGTGTACTGCCGCGCTCCGTCCACCGCCACGCCCAGCATCTGCTCTTGCGCGCGGCCCGGGAGGCTGACCTGCGCATGGGTCAGATAGTCATAGCCGCGTACATCCAGCACCACATCCTCGCGCAGCGTAATGCTGATAAAG
>JAQVWW010000237.1 GCA_028709505.1 Eubacteriales bacterium | reverse complement strand
TCGAACGCTTTCCCGCCGGCCGGCGGCTGCACAACCCGCCGCGCAAAGACGCACCTCTCCCCCGCGGCGCGACGCGGGCCTTTTCATCGTCGACAAAATCAGGTAAAATAGAGTCATTCTGCCTAGGAGACGCATATGATAGCCATCACGGTGAACCACCTTTCCAAATATTACGGTATTACCCCGGTGTTTGAGGACATCAGCTTTACGCTGCCCGAAAGGGAACGGCTGGGCATTGTCGGCCCCAACGGCGCCGGCAAGACGACGCTGCTGCGCATCATCAGCGGCAAACTGTCGGCCGATGCCGGCGCCGTCTCGCTGCTGGACAGGCTGGAAGTGGGCTATCTGCAGCAGGAGGGCGAATACGAATACCAGGGCACGCCCTACGAAGAGATGCGGCGTACGTTTGACTGGGTGTTTGAAATCGAAGGCCGTATGCGGGAAATTGAGCATACGATGGGCGAAATTCATCTTAGCGATCCGGCGGGCTACCAAAAGCTGTCCGAAGAATACGCGCGGCTGACCGATCGTTTTGAACAGGCCAACGGCTATGGCTTTGAGAGCGCCATCATGGGCGTTCTGCGCGGCCTGGGCTTTGACGACGAGGAGATACAGCGCCCGGCCCGCACGCTGTCCGGCGGCCAGCAATCGCGGCTGGCGCTGGGCGCCATGCTGCTGCGCCGGCCGGATATCCTGCTGCTGGACGAGCCCACGAACCATCTGGACATCAAATCCATCGCCTGGCTGGAGGATTACATCCGCTCCTACCACGGTACCGTCGTCATCGTCTCGCACGATCGCTATTTTCTCGACGCCGTGTGCACGTGTATCGCCGAGATTGCGCTGCACAAGCTGACCATGTACCAGGGCAACTATTCGCAATACGTCGTGGCCCGCGACCGGGCCCGCGAGCTGCAGCAGAAAAATTATGAGCTGAACCGCCGCGAAATCCAGCGCCAGGAAGAGATCATCGCCATGTACAAGCGGTTTAACCGCGAAAAGAGCCTGCGCGCCGCCCGCAGCCGTGAAAAAGCGCTGGCCAAAATGGAGCGCGTCGAAAGGCCGCAGGACGCCGCCGGCATCCGTTTTTCGTTCGAGGTGGCCCGCCGCACCGGCGAAGATGTGCTGCTGGCCGAAGACCTGAGCAAGGACTTTGGCACCGGGCCGCTGTTTGAGCGGCTGGATATGCATGTGCGCGCCGGCGATCGCGTGGGCATTGTGGGGCGCAACGGCATCGGCAAAACCACGCTGCTGCGCATTTTAACCGGCGAGCTATTGCCTACCACCGGCGCCTTTCGCTGGGGCACCGGCACCGAGGTAGGCTATTACGACCAAAAACAGGCCGGCCTGAACCCGGACAACACAGCGCTGGACGAAATCTGGAACGATTACCCATCGCTGGATCACCAGACCATCCGCGACCGCCTGGCCGCCTTTTTGTTCCGCGGCGACGATATCGAAAAGATGGTGGGCACGCTAAGCGGCGGCGAAAAGGGCCGCCTGGCGCTGCTAAAGCTGCTGCTGGGCAACAAAAACGTACTGCTGCTGGACGAGCCTACGAACCATCTGGATTACGAATCTTGCCAGGTGCTGGAAGACGCGCTGCTGGACTTTCACGGCACGACGCTGTTCGTCTCCCACGACCGCTATTTTATTAACCGCATCGCCACGCGCATTTTTGAGATGCGCGACGACGGCTTTACCGATTACCCCGGCAACTGGGACGCCTATTTGAACCACCAGCAGCTGGAAAACCGGCAAGACCTGCCGGGCGAGTCCGACGGCCAGACCAGGACCATGCGCAAAAAGCAGGAACGTCAAAGCCGCGAAAAGGAAGCGGCGCTGCGCCAGAAACGGCGCGCTGTCAAGGACGCCGAAGATCGCATCACCCAGGCCGAACAGGACGTGGCGGCGCTGGAAGAGGCGCTGACCCACACGTATGAAAAGACGCCCGACGAGATTGCCACCCTCTCCCGCGACTATGCCAGCCGGCAGGCCGAGCTGGACGCGCTGATGCACGAATGGGAGCGCGCGGTGGAAGCGCTTTCGGCCGAGGAGCAAGACGGCCGCTAGCGCTGTGGTCAGCATTCGCCGCAAACCAAAACAGAGCGTGCAGGCACGCTCTGTTTGTTTGTCAGAAAAGCCCTGCGGTCCTTTCCCGGCAAGCCGCGCGGTTTCCACGACGCGTCACGCGAGCAAAGGGTTTTTGCGTTCCAATAACAGGAAACATTATGACAAGCGCCCTGGGCACCCGTCGCTGGGCGAAACGCAATTTTTTATGGCATGGGCATCCGGCTATAGAGGCTTTTCGGGGGTTGGGAGAGCGTACCTACCCGCTCTTTTTTTGTTGCATCGCATTGCGCGCGTTGGGTTATTCCACAAATACGGCGGCGTACCAGTTCTGCTGCTGGTCGCTGCGGCTGAGCGTTTCGATGGGCAGCCCCAGAGCGCGCACCGTGGCAAACACGTCGATGCCCACGCTATGAAAAGCCGGCCTGGCCCGGCGTGGATCGCGGCAGGGCAACCCGTCGCGGCCCGAGCATTCTTCACAGATGGCGCAGTCGCTCATCGAAAAGGCAAAGTAGTACCCGGCGGCAAACGCCTGGCTCTCCAGCGCGTAGGATATGCGCTGGGTGGTGCGCTTATCGTGGGCGTGTACGAGGACACCCCAGCGATAGCGCTTTAACATCTGCTCGTATTCCCGTAGGGATATGTTGTTGGGTCGGGACGGACACGTATGCCCCTTGCCCCAATCCTCACAGCCAAACATGCATTTGAGCAGCGTGCGCGGGTCAAATAGGATGTCCTCGATGTCGAAGCGTACCGCGTTGACGGCGCCCTGGTCGATGGCCGCTTGGATCAGCGTGTGTGAATACTCCTGGAATGCCATGGCTCCTCCTTGTTGATTTCCAGCTGTAGGAATTCCACCGAACGGGGTTGCCCAAATTTATCGCCCACATGGTGCAACATCCCCGCCGGCACAAAGCCCAGCTGCAGGTGAAACTTGCGACTGCCTTGGTTTTCGGCGTCCAGCACGGCCACGATGCTGCGCAAATCGGTCTGTTTGGCCGCGCCGACCAGCGTCTGCATCAGTGCGCGCCCAATGCCGCGCTTCTCCCAGCCCGGCCGCACGTAGACCGAATTTTCGGCCACCGGCCAGTATCCGTCGGCTTCGCGAAAGGGCGAAAGGCTGGCAAAGCCTACCACGTCCTGCCCCTCGTGGGCCACATAGGCGCAGTGTTGGGGCGTCTGATGCCGCGCAAACCACGCCAGCGCTTCGTCGGGCGTTCTTTGCCGCCAGCGCCACGTGATCGCCGTATGGGCGACATAATAATTATAGATATCATTGATGGCCGAGACATCCTGGCGGGCGGCTTTGCGTATTTCCACGGCGCCTTATCCCCTGGGCCGCGCGATAAAGCCGATC
>JAQVWW010000236.1 GCA_028709505.1 Eubacteriales bacterium | reverse complement strand
GCGCTCATACTGGATATCCACCAGCCGCGTGATGACCGTCTCGCGGGAAATCTGCATGCCCTGCCGCAACGACAGGCTCATGTCCAGATACTCTTTGGGGTCGCCCAGCGAATAGATGCACGACACGCTGGCCACGATGATGACGTCGCGCCGCTCCTGCAGCGCCGACGTGGCCGAGTGTCGCAGCTTATCGATTTCCTCGTTAATGGATGAATCCTTTTCGATATACGTATCGCTGGACGGCACATAGGCCTCGGGCTGGTAATAATCATAGTAGCTGACGAAGTATTCGACGGCATTATCGGGAAAAAAGTCCTTAAACTCACTGAACAGCTGCGCCGCCAGCGTTTTATTGTGCGCGATGACCAGCGCCGGGCGCTGGGTGCGCTCGATGATGTTGGCCATCGTGAAGGTTTTTCCCGAGCCGGTCACACCCAGCAGCGTCTGATCGCGCAGCCCCTGCTGCACGCCGTCGACCAGCGCGTCGATGGCCTGGGGCTGATCGCCGGTGGGGCGGAACTCGGATCTGATTTTAAACTGCGGCATATCTTCCGCTCCTTACTGACTGATGAAGAACAGTATAGCATAAACATCGCTATATTGAAACGTTTGTTCGCAAAATATGGAAGCAATTTGCGAATTCGCAAAAATACAGGGCATCCCTGCCCTGTATTCGCTTTTATCGTCTATCGGTAATACTTGACTAGCCGCCGGCGGCCTCGCCGCCTTCGGGCTCCTTGGGCGCCTCGGGCGCCAGCGTGGGCGCCGGCGTAGAAACCGGCGTCGGAGTAGGATCGGTGGGCAGCCCGCCTTTGGCCACGTAAATCTTCTGAGCAATGGCGGGGTAGCTGTCCTTATGCAGCACCTCGCGGCGCACCTCGGCGCCATCGGGGCTTTTGTACACCTTATAGACGGTGATATTATATCCGGTTCGAGCCGGCACGGTGCGGGTCTGCCCCAGCGTCAGCGTCGTATCGACGATGTATTGCGGGTCACCCGGCGTCTTCTTGGCGGTGGTCACCGCATCCAGCGTAATGGTCGCGCCGTTTTCCAGCGGCGCGCCGTAGACTTCGGCGGTTACCGTCAGTTTCTGACGATCGGCATACATGACGAGGTAAACCGGCGTGTCCTTATCGTTGCGAAATTTCAGATCCAACCGCGGATAGTCCACCGTAGCGTCACGGCCGCCGGGTAAATAGCCCAGCACGTAGGAGTGGCGCGTGCGCGACACAATGGTTAAATCCGCCATGACGACGCTGTTAAACAGTGTGCCCGACACCTGGCATACGCCGCCGCCCAGGCCTTCGTCAGGCTCGCCGGCGCTGATGATGCCGGCCACCTTGTAGCCTTTGGCAGCGCTGCGCTCGCCGGTGGTCTCGTTAAAGGAGAACGTCTCGCCGGGCATCAGGATGGTGCCGGATATGGCGTTGCTGGCCAGCTCGATGTTACTCTCGCGGTTGCTGTCCTTTTTCATCGTCGTGGAAAAGGAGGAGATCTTCTGCGTATAGCCTTTGAGGTTTTCCAGCTTGATTTCAGGCTGCACCGTCTCGACGGCGATCTGCACCTGGTCGAACGTCTGCGATTCAAACGCCTGCTTTAAATCGGTAAACAGCTTGGATGTATCAGCCTGGCGGCCCACCTGCTCAGCCTGGAACTCAAAGCGCTCCTCTTCGGGCAGCTTAGGGTCGAATTTGACAATGTTGGCGTCGGTCGGCGCCACATAAAGCGCGTCGGCAATCTCCTGTGCTTTGCCCTGCAGCGGCGAAGCGTCAATGCTCAATTCGGTGGTAAAATACACCGGTTCGGTTTCCAGCTTTTGGATATAGGCATAGCGCTCGGAGACGGTGCCTTCCCGACCGAGGTTAAACGCTTCGTTTAACACTTCATCGGTGTTGAACGTGTAGGCGACGTCCTGCATCGTGTATTCCCATTTTAAGTCTTCAAATACGGCGGTGACCGAATGCCCGGCAATGCGCTCCTGCTGTTTGGTTTCTAGCGCGGCTTTGGCTTCTTCGCGGGTCATGCCGCCGATATGGATTTCATCGACATAAACGCCGTTGTAACAAGTATTGACGTTGACAGCGTTCTGCTTTTTCCAGCTGTTTAAATAAAAATATCCGGCGATACAGGCGCCGGCCAGCAATACGGCTACAATGCCTAAAACTGCGCCGGTGTGCCCATTGCGCTTACGGCGCTTACTTTTTTTTGTCTTTCTTGATTCGCCCATTGGAATCAGCCTCCCAAGTAAATAGTAAACACAAGATAACAGCTTTAATTGAAACTAATTTTCACCAAATTGTCAACCGCCTGGCAGGTAAAATCTTTGTTGCATGATCACTGGCCGTTTGCGGCGTTTAGCTTGTACGTCAGCGCCATCAGTCCATCGGTCAGCTGGACGTTTTCGCAAACCAGGTTTTCCAGCGTGATATCCACCGGCGCAAAGTTCCAGATGGCGCGGATACCGGCGTCGCAAAGCAGCTGGGCCGCCGCTTTGGCGTGCTGCTCGGGCACTGTCAGGATGGCGATATCGACGCGGTTGCGCTGTATAAAACGCTCCAGGTCGTCCATCGGCAGCACCGGAATGTCCCCCACGCTGCCGCCCACCACATGCGGGTCGTTGTCAAACAGCGCGGTAATTTCGTACCCCTCCTGCAAAAAAGCGCGGTACCCCGCCAACGCCTGGCCAATGTTGCCGGCGCCGACGACAATAATCTGATATCCTTTGTTCAGGCCAATAATCTCGGCAATACGGTTTTTAAGCTCCCCTACATGATACCCGTAACCCTGCTGGCCAAACCCGCCAAAGCAGTTAAAATCCTGTCGGATCTGCGAAGCGGTGGTCTCCATAATCTCGCCCAGCGATTTGGACGATATGCGTTCCACCCCCATGCCCTGCAGCATTTTCAGATAGCGATAGTAGCGTGGCAGCCGCCGTATAACAGCTTCTGATACTCTCTTTTCCAAGCGTTACTCCCCCCGAATCCTCAAAGCATTGTCGTTATTTTATTAACATACCATGATGGCCTGGATAAAACAAGGGGAATATTTGTCCCGTTTTCGGCATATTGGCTCGCGGGGCGGCATGGTCACGGCAGCGGCGCGCCGGCCGACATTTTCACGGCGAAGCTCTGCCCGCATCCAGTGCTTTCCCGCCGGCCGGCGGCTGCACAACCCGCCGCGCAAAGACGCGCCTCTCCCCCGCGGCAGGACGCGGGCCTTTTCATCGTCGACAAAATCAGGTAAAATAGAGTCATTCTGCCTAGGAGACGCATATGATAGCCATCACGGTGAACCACCTTTCCAAATATTACGGCATTACCCCGGTGTTTGAGGACATCAGCTTTACGCTGCCCGAAGGGGAACGGCTGGGCATTGTCGGCCCCAACGGCGCCGGCAAGACGACGCTGCTGCGCATCATCAGCGGCAAACTGTC
>JAQVWW010000235.1 GCA_028709505.1 Eubacteriales bacterium | reverse complement strand
CTGACGCAGCGGGTGGTGCATTGGATGGGCATGGAAAACATGTTCTACGCCATGTACGATTATCCCGACGAGTTCCACGGCATGATGGCGCGCATGGCCGACGATCAGATTGCCTTTTTTACCATGCTGGAGCAAAAAGGGCTGCTGCTGCCCACCGCCGGCGACCAGCGGCTGTGGCAGGGGTCGCGCTGCTTTACCGACGAACTGCCCGCAAAAGGCCCCGTTGGCGTCGGCGAAGTGTGGGGGCACATGGACTCGCAGGAGTCGGTGGGGCTGTCGCCGCAGATGTACGGCGAATTCATCTTTCCCTATTACCGGCGCGTCTCCCAACGCTTTGGGCTGTTCTCCTACGGCTGCTGCGAGGCCATAGACCCGGTATGGCAATATCTGTGCACGCTGCCCAACCTGCGCAAGGTGTCCATCTCGCCGTGGTGCGACGAGCAGACCATGGGCGAGCGGCTGCGCGGCGGCAAGATCACCTATCTGCGCAAGCCCAGCCCCAATTTTTTAGGTGTGGACAAACAGCTGGATGAGGACGGCCTGCGCGTGCACATGGAGCGCACCGCCCGCGCCGCCTGCGGCTGCCCGCTGGAAATAAGCCAGCGCGACGTTTATACCATCCATCACAATCCCGAAAAGGTGCGCCGATATGTGCAGATTGCCCGCCAGAGCATGGAGAAATATTATAAGCCCTAGCGGTCTTTTTAAGTCGCCTCTGCAAGCCGCCGCGCAACGGCGCACCCCTGCGAAGCCCTTCATAGGGAGGGCGCAGGGTGGGAGAGCGAAAAGGAAGTATGTACGGGCAGGGCTATCCCGTCAGGGGAAGCGGCCGAACCGGTTACGCGCCAGGGCATTGCCGGGTCTTGCGTGCGGTCAATAGGCCACCGATAATAGACAATGTGGCTCTAGAAGGCCGCCTGCAAGCAGCCGCGCAACGGCGCACCCCTGCGAAGCCCTTCATTGGGAGGGCGCAGGGTGGGAGAGCGAAAAGGAAGTATGTACGGGCAGGGCTATCCCGTCAGGGGAAGCGGCCGAACCGGTTACGCGCCGGGGCATTGCCGGGTCTTGCGTGCGGTCAATAGGCCACCGATAATAGACAATGTGGCTCTTGAAGGCCGCCTGCAAGCCGCCGCGCAACGGCCCACCGTTGCAGACCCCGATAAGGAAAAGCCTTGTTTAACGAATAAAAATAAAGGGAGCCGCAACCGCAGGCTCCCTTTAATAGAATAGCGCTAAATTAAAATTCGTCCCCTGCCGACGACGCGGCGGCAGCCAGCAGCGCAGCCGGCGCGCTGTCAAAGCGCAGGCGGGCATAGGCGTCGGGCGGCATCAGCTGCTGCAGAAGGGGAAGGCATTCCTCCAGATGGTTACGCCGCCGTCCGATGATCGGGTCGGTCAAAAGGGCAAAGCCCAGATCGCTGTACAGCTTGATGGCCCGGTAGCTTTCGGGCTGCGTATGCAGGTAAACGGGATAGTCGCCGGGCGTCAGTTCACCCAGCACCGCCGAAAGCAGCGCCCGGCCGACGCCGCGTCCTTCGTGATCGCGGCGCACCTTGAGCCAATGCAGCGTGCGGATGCGGCCGTAAGCCGGCCAGATAAAGCACGTGGCGACGGGCATGTCGCGCGCGTCGCAGACAAAGCGGCACCGGTCGAAAAACAGCGCGCGTTTCGCGCCGTATACGCGGGCAAAGTAATCTTCCATGTAGGCGGCGCCGGCGTGGGCCTGCTGGGGCGTATCAAACGGAAAGGCCGCCCACAGTGAAAGCTCATCCTGCCGGCAGTTGCGCAGCGTATAGCCTGCCGGCAGCGCGGTAAGTGCCGCCGTGTTCAGCTGCCGACACATCATGAACAGATTCTTGTCGGGCAGCTCCCCGCCGGCCATCAGGCCGCCGGCGCCGCGTCAATGAGCCGGGCAAGCTCACCCAGCGCCGCGGCGTACTGGGCGTCGTAATCGGGGTTGCAGAAACGGTTGGTGTAGTCTTCGTACACTTCGTCGGGCAGCTCCACTTCGATATCCGGCGTGATGCCCACATCCTGCGGGCAGTGGCCGCCGCCGGTCAAATATTTGGTGGCCGTGATTTTCAGCACGCCGCCGTTGGACAGCGGATAGAACGACTGGGCCACGCCTTTGCCGTAGGTGGTCACGCCCACGATGGTGCCCATCTCGTAGTCCTGTATGCTGCCCGAGAGCAGTTCGGCGGCGCTGGCGGTATATTCGTTGACCAGCACCACCAGCGGAATGCCCCAGTAGTTCGAGTCGGACGTGTCTTCATCCACCAGGTTGCCGTCGCGGTCCACCAGCGAAAGGACGGGGCCTTTGGGCAGCAGAATGTCGGCGATGGGCACGACGATATCCTGCATGCCGCCGGGGTTGTTGCGCAGGTCTAAAATGATGCCGCGGGCGTTCTGGGCGGTCAGCTCCTGCACCGCCTGTACAAAGAGCGTATAGGCGTTGCCGTTGAACTCGGTGATGCGGATGTAGCCGATGCCGTCGTCCTTCATCGCCCACAGCGTGCGGTGCTGTATCACTTCGTTGCGGGTGACGGTGACGGACACCTCGTCGGCGCCGCGCAGCAAGCCCAGCGTCACCTGCGTGCCGGCCTCGCCGCGCACCAGATCGACCAGCTCGTCCATCGTCAGCACCGTGACGTCCACCGCGTCCACCGACAGAATTTTGTCGCCCACCTGTATGCCGGCCTGGGCGGCGGGCGAGTCGTCGTAGACGTCGCGCACCACCACGAGGCCGTCGGTCGTATCGGTGGATACCGATACGCCGATGCCCACATAGTTGCCTTCCTGCTGCTGTTGCAGCTCGGCGTAATCCTCGGGCGTGTAATATTGGGCGTACACGTCGTTATCGGCATAGGCGATGCCCTGGGCGGCGTTGCGGGTCAAAATATCGGCGTCGCCGGCCCAGATGGAATAGCTCTGCACATAGGAGCTGATTTCGGCCAGCAAATCATAATCCAAATCCTGCGCGCCGTCTTCCACCGCCACCGGCGACCGCTTTTGGTAGATGTTTAAAAAGAAGACGGTGCCGGGGATGGCCACCATGGCCGTACAGGCTGCGGCCACAAAAAATACCAGTACGCAAGCGATGACGGCGGATTTGCGTTTTACCATAAACATGTCCTTTCCCACCGGCAGGCTGCCGGTGCGCCCGTAAGCACGGGAACATGCCTATTATATACCTACAGCCGGCAAAAGAAAACCGAGCCGGGCGCTTGTATTTTTTGTGTGGATATTTTATAATTTACGCGTAAGGTATCTTTGGGGTTGGGTGAAATTCCCGACCGGCGGTATAGCCCGCGAGCCAGCTTTTGGCACGATCCGGTGGGATTCCGGAGCCGACGGTACAGTCCGGATGAAAGAAGATATGACGAAAACCCCGGGATCATTTCCCGGGGTTTTTAATTCACCTCATATCTGATGGAGG